>JBDSDG010000122.1:0-20826 GCA_039920685.1 Ferruginibacter sp. | reverse complement strand
GGATGTGATTTTTTATTTTGTTGGTTATTGAGGAATTGTAACATGGATGGCGACTTGCTTACCTTTTTAAGCAGCTCTCCAAAATTCCCAAGAGCATTGGTGCGGACAGTATGGAGAAGTTCCTGTTGAAAATAACTATTGATCACCCTGGTTGCAAAATGCCCATGCCAGAACAAGCTCATTTTTTCACGCAGCTGCGATTCACTGTTTATCATTTGTTCAAGCCATAAAACATTAAGGTTTTTTAGGTCCTGCCGGGACTGTTGCCTGATCCTTTTTCGTTGATCCTTGTCCTTTAATGCATTTTGCATGGCAGCAACATCTTTTATGCCTTTGTACAATCCATCAGTTAGATTTTGTGCAACTTCTATTTTTTCGGGTGAGTTTTTAGATGTTTTTTTTAAAAGTGACCAAAGATCTTTCTGGGAGGTGTTGTCAAGTGATGAAGCATTTTCCATCATAGGACCAAATGCTGCACGCCATAAAAGATGTTGGTTTTTTAACCGGTTGGTGACTGGCATATTATAAATTTAGGAAACGAGCGGCAGTCTGACTTTTAAAAACAGTTAATGTTTAAAATGGTGGTAACTTTAATGGACCTCGAAACAAATAAATTAAGACAATGAAAAATATTATACTGGCTTTCTTAGTCCTGTGCAGCTTTACATCTAAAGCACAGATCGTTTATATACCAGATCCGAATTTTAAATATGCATTGACACATCAAACCGGTTATGATGTTAATGGTGATGGCGAGATCGATGTAAATGAAGCGCTACTGATCACTTTAATAGATTTAGATGCATTGGTTTCCGATGTAACAGGCATAAATTCATTTGCAAACCTGAGTTGGTTAAGATTGGTAAATAACCCTTTGACATTCCTAGACCTGAATGGTCTGAATAATCTAACGCATATCGAATGCGTGAATAACAATCCTTTGACGACTGTTTCGATCAATAATCTCCCGCTCCTGAATGATATGGCCATGTCCAATCTCAATACAACAACAGTGGATATTAGCAATGTGCCTGCTCTTCGGGTCGCATCTATCGGCGGTAAAATAACAAGCATTAATATACCGGCACTTTCAGGTGTAACCTCTCTCACACTAAGAGGTGATTTTACGACGCTTGACCTAACACTATTACACAGTCTGAATTCACTCACCCTAAATGCTAATTTATTATTGACCGAATTTAATGTGCAAGCACTTACAAACCTTCTCACTATTTCAGCGAATGATTGCCCAGTCCTCTCCAGTATCAATCTTCATAATTGCATTGGGTTAAAAAATCTCTATATTGGCAATAACCCAGCCCTTACCAGTCTTACACTAACAGGGCATAATCTGTTTAATATAGAATGGGTGAATGTAAATTCCTGTGGATTAACAACAATTGGGTTGGTTGGATGCAACACACTGAAGAGGGTCTATGCGAGCCACAACCAGCTTACCGCTATTGATTTAACCGGGTTGACAAATCTTATCTCTCTTTGGGTGGATTACAATGCCATTCCAATAATAGATGCAAGCCCATGCCTTGTTTTAACAGATCTGAACGTTGAGGCCAATACTCCGCTTTATTATATAAACATAAAGAACGGGCCTGTTGCAACTTTGCCTTCGTCTCCACTTACGCCGAACCTCAGATATGTATGTGTGGAGGATGCGGAGATAGCTTACCTGCTGCAATACTATATACAAGGGAGGCCCGAAGTAAATATTAATTCTTACTGTAGTTTTTTCCCGGGAGGATCTTATAATACGATCAGGGGAAAAGTGAGGGCAGATCTTAACAGCAATGGTTGTGATGTCACTGATCCGGTGTTGCCTGGCATATCAGTTAAGATGGTATCCGGTGCCAGTACATTCTTCACAACGGCAGATTCAACGGGTGAATATACATTCTATACTAATACAGGTATTTATACAATTACGGTACAACCTGCCAACTCGTATTTTAATATTACTCCTGCTTCATCCGTGATCAATTTTACTACAACCAACAATACTCAGATCTTTGATTTCTGTTTAGCGCCTACTGGTAGTCATCCAGATGTTGATGTAACAATCATTCCACAAGGCAATGCGAGGCCGGGCTTTTATACTAATTACCAGGTAATGGTTAAAAACAAAGGCGCTTCTGCGTTATCAGGAAACGTTACTTTTAATTATCTCAATAACAAAATGATATATGCCAATTCCACCCCTACTGCAACACAAACGCCAGGGCAGTTAGACTGGACTTATAGTAACCTTTTACCACAAACAGCTTTGGTTTTCAATTGCCAGTTTGTAATATTCCCGCCACCGATCAATAACGTAAATGATACACTTACGTTTTCAGCGCAGGTTACACCATTGGCCGGTGACGAAACGCCTGCTGACAATAATTTCGTATTAAGGCAGGCGATAAGAGGATCATATGATCCAAATGATAAGTCCAGTTCTGAAGCCGATACCATTTCCTTAACCCATATAGGGGATTATATGCATTATGTAATCCGTTTCCAGAACACCGGTACTGATACTGCGTTTAATGTCGTCGTGAAAGACTTGTTAAGTACAAAGCTTGATTGGAATACTTTTCAATTGATCAAGGCCAGTCATCCTTGCGTGGTTAACCAAAGCAATGGAAACAAACTCGAATTTATTTTCCAAAACATCAACCTGCCAGATTCAAATATCAATGAACCGGGAAGTCATGGCTTTGTAGCTTTCAAGGTCAAAACGATCGGCACCATGTCAGTGGGCGATACAATTAAGAACGATGCCTCTATCTATTTTGATTTCAATCTCCCGGTCATTACCAATACGATCGCATCTGTTATTGTTCCTGAAGTGATCATTCCCATTTCAATAGAGTACTTTAAAGGAGCCGTACAGGCAGGCAAAAATTATCTGAATTGGAAAGCAGCCTGTACGAGTACGCAGGCAGTGTTTAACATAGAAAGAAGTTCGGATGGGAGTAATTTCATCAGCATTTCAAATATAACGGCGTCCAACACACGCTGTCTGCAGCCGTTTGATCTTACGGATGAGCATCCAATGCCTGGAATGAATTATTACCGTATCAAAATGACTGATGTCGATGGTAAACTCACTTATAGCATTGTAATTGCATTGTTGAATAAAAACACTGGTTTTGAAATTCTAAGCCTGGCGCCCAACCCGGTTCTTGGAGGAACAGCCACTTTAAACATTACTTCGGCAAACATACAGCAGATCAATATTATTGTAACTGATGCATCAGGGAAGACGATCTATACGGTTAAACAGCAGGCTATTGCAGGATCTTCCCAGGTTGATCTGAACTTCCTAAGGCTTTCTGCAGGGATTTATTCGGTCTCCATAATGACAGCAGAAGGAGAGAAGAAGAGCATTAAATTTGTTAAGGAATAGACCAATGAAAAAATAATGACTACATTTAAATTATAAATATAACAAGCATGAAAAAATTATTGATCCTTGCAACTGCAGGCTTATTAGTATCGGGTATTTCTATGGCTGAATATCATAAAGGAAAAAAGAAATCGAAAGGCGCAAAATGCTGTAAAAAATCATCGAAATGCTGTTCAAAAGATAAGGCTAAAACAGCCTGCCTTTAATTACTTCGGTTTTAAACGATCAATGCCACTTTAGATCAGTGGCATTTGTTGTATAGTAACTTTACGTATCCCTAAAATATCATCTCCAGTTGCTCCAGGTGAGTAATGGTAAAAGTTGGGATCATTGTCGTTGTTGCATTGATATGGTTAACAAAAATACTGTCCATACCTGCATTTATTGCACCTTGAATATCAGCCTCCAGGTTATCACCGATCATGATACATTCAGTTAATGTTGCGCCGGCTTTTTTTATTGCAAATTCAAAAATCTCTTTTTTAGGCTTCAGGCTATTGCTGCCTTCAGAAGTTATAACATGCGTAATGTATTTGTCGAGCCCGCTGTTCCTGATCTTACTCCATTGTGTTTTCTCAAAGCCATTTGTAATGAGGTGCACCTTGTATTTTTTTCCTGTCAGATATTCAAGGATCTCCATAGTATGAGGAAACACTTGCTTTTTTGATGGAAGAAGTTCCAGGAAGCGGCCACTTAATTGTTTTGACAGAACTTCATCGCCTATTTTAAAATCAAGCAGTGTACGCCACATACGCTTCCATTTCAATTCCTCTGCGCTTATAAATCCCTTCTGGTAACGGTCCCAAAGGATCTCATTGTGATGCAGGTATTTTATATAGAAGTCATTGAATTGAGGAGTCACTTTTTCGTCAAGTGAAAACTCTTTGTATATCTCACCCAAGGATTCTTTTGCATTTGTATCAAAATCCCAAAGGGTATGATCGAGGTCAAAAAATAAATGCTTATAAACAGCCATGAAAAAAAGTTATTGAAAGATTGATGTTTAACTTTGTTGCCAGGCAAAATTAGGATTTATAAATCCATATAGATGAATGTAGTTATCACAGGTGGCAGTAAAGGTATCGGGAAAGCGATCGCATTAAGGTATGCGTCTGCAGGAAATAATCTTTTTTTATGTGCACGCAATGCAGATAAACTCCAGGAAGCTGCATCAGAAATTCAAAAACAATACCCCGCTGTTAAGATCAAAATAAAAGCTGTTGACCTTTCAGATAAGAACCAGGTGTTAGCTTTTGCGGATTGGTGCCTTCATCACGCCGTTCCGGATATTATTGTAAACAATGCAGGCGTTTATTTTCCTGGCAATACAATAGATGAGCCGGAGAATAGCCTGGAAACAATGATGAATAGTAATCTTTACAGCGCTTATCACCTGACCCGTAAGTTAGTGCCTGCAATGATCAAAAAAGGTAGTGGTCACATTTTCAATATGTGTTCTGTTGCGTCGCTACAGGCTTACAATGGAGGCGGCGGATATAGTATTAGCAAGTTTGCCCTTTGGGGATTTACTCAAAATCTCCGGCATGAGTTAAAGGCACATAATATAAAAGTGACGGCAGTCTTCCCGGGTGCAGTACTTACTGAGTCATGGGCTGGTTTTGATAACAGTTCTAACCGCATCATGGTGCCTCACGACGTTGCTGAGATGATATTTGCAGCAAGTACCTTATCTCCTCAATCTGTAGTGGAGGATATCATACTGCGGCCTCAACTTGGCGACCTTAATTAACACTTCATTACAATCTTTTAAACGAACGGTAACAGGCCTGCAAATCATATACTCTATTTTTGCGGTTGATGAGTGAAGTATGAATTTATTTCTACGGAAAATATTATTGGCTTGTTGGTGTTTACTCATTTCTATCTATATACATGCACAGGTTGATCTTTCTCTTTCGATCTCTCCGGGCCAGATAAATAAAGATGAATATGCCACTTTAAGGATCAGTGTGGAAAACTCAAATGATATACAACAAGTGATCCCGCCTTCACTAAAAAAATTCATGGTTTTAAGTGGCCCAAACCAAGAGAGCAGCATGACCACAATAAATGGTCAGGTCAAAAAATATGTGTCGCTTGTTTTTGTTTTACGGCCCGCTGAAACAGGTAAAATACACATAGATCCTGCGTTTGTGAAAGTATTAGGAAAAACGTATAAGACTAATTCAACAGAACTGATCGTAAAAAATGCTTTATCGGTAAGGTCTCCTGCAACAATATCAGGCAGAAATGGATTCCCATTAATAGATCCGTTTGAACCGCCGAGGTCTTCTTCAGAATACGATGATTATATTTTTCGTAAGGGAGAAAACGTAGTTGATAAAGTAAATAAGAACATGCTTTTGCGCCTGGAAACAGATAAGAATACCTGTTATGTTGGCGAACCCGTTGTAGCAACATACAGGCTATTTACAAGACTGAAAAGTGAGAGCAAACTGACAAAAAATCCATCCTTCAATAATTTTTCTGTTGTTGATTTGACAAGGTCGGATATTTCCGATTATACAAAACAAAAACTGAACGGGCGTGAGTACAATGTATATACGATTCGTAAAGCTCAATTATATCCGTTACAACCTGGTACCATAGAGCTTGAGCCTGCCGAGCTTGAGAACAGCATTCAATTTATCAAACAAGAGTATCTTAATAACCGGCAAAATGATGTATTAGACCTGTTTGATAATTTCACACGGGCCACTGTTCCCCCGGAAGGCATTATAAATGAAAAGGTAACATTAAGAAGTGAGCCGGTAACCATTACCGTTAAGCCATTACCGGAAGCTAATAAGCCTGCATCTTTTAAAGGAGCAGTCGGTGTATTCTCAATTATGGGAACGTTACAAAAATCTGAGTTTACTGCAAATGAATCGCAAAAACTAACAGTAACGATCACTGGAAAAGGAAATCTGCAGTTACTGACAGCACCTACGGTTAACTGGCCTGCCGGGACAGATATTTTTGAACCAACAGTATCGGAATCAATCGCGAAATCAATTGTACCGATCACTGGAACTAAGACCTTTGAGTTTAACTTTTCTGTAAACACGGAAGGCCAATACGTGATACCGGATATTGAATTTAGTTATTTCGATCCTGCAACAGCAACTTATAAAACCATCAGCACTAAACAGTTCTTATTTACGGTAACAACAGCTGTGACTCCCGTCCTCCCTGAAACAGATCATTATGTGAGAAAAGAGACAGCAAGCGGCATTAACAAGATCTTTACGAACAGGTGGTGGATCATTGCTATTATTGCGATCATTGCCATGACAGGAATAATATTGTGGATCCAGCAAGACCATTCCAGATCAGCAAACACAGGTGGGGCAGTAAAAAATGAACCACGTAAGGAACTGGATACTAATGGAGAAACCATATCTGTTGCCCTACACAACCCACTCTTAAGAACTGAGCAGTGCCTTAACAAGGATGATTGCAGTAGCTTTTATAATTTATTAAATTCTGAGCTGAAAAATTTTCTTGCATATAAGCTTTCTCTTGATCCGGGCCTCATGAACACGAGGAATATTATCATTGCCCTCGATAAAAAAAATGTCGATAATGATATTGTATTACGATTACAACAGTTGCTGGAAGAAATAGAATGGCAGCTTTATACTCCCTTTGAAAGAAATGAAAGAATGAAAGATCTTTACCAGCAGGCAACTACAATTGTTCAATTTATTAATAGCCAGCAGATCACACATCAGTGAATTTATAACCAACACTTCTTACGGAATGGAAATAAACAGGATTGCGGCTATCGGTCTCGAAATACTTTCGAAAGTTTAAAATAAAATTATCGATGGTCCTCGTGGTCGGGTATACATTATAACCCCACACGGATTGCAGGATCTTTTCACGGGTAACGACCTCATTCTTGCTTTCAATAAGAAGCTTTAATAACATGGCTTCTTTTTTACTTAATGTGATCTTTGTTCCATCCTTCGTAAAGCATTCAAGGGCTTTAAAATCTATTTTGTTCTTACCAAATTCATAGAGATCAGGTAAAGGTTGTTTCCTGGTGAGTTGTTCATTCTTTCTAATAAGCTTGCTTACGCGCAATAGTAATTCTTCCAGGTTGAAAGGTTTGGTAAGATAATCATCTGCACCTTTCTTAAGACCTAATACACGGTCGGCACTACTGTTACGGGCACTCAATATCAATACAGGTATGTCATTGTTATTGAGCCTAATGGTTTCACATACAGTTATTCCATCGATCTCCGGCAGCATAACATCGAGTATGATGAGATCGAAATATTCCTGCGAAAAGATCTTTAAGGCCTGCACGCCATCGTAAGCCCCGGTTACTTCATATCCCTCTAATTCCAGGTTAAGCTTCAGGGCCTCATGAAGGTTCTCTTCATCTTCTACCAGTAATATGGAAAATTTTTTTTCGTTCATGATAATAATTATGCAACCTGATCTAATTCTATTATGAAAATCGTTCCTTTCGGATCATTGTCCTGTAAAAAGATCCTGCCTTTGTGTGAATTGATGATCTTTTTTGTAAGGTATAATCCAAGACCGGTTCCTTTTGAATTTCTTGTAGCCTCATTCCCAATCCTGTACAATTTCTCAAAGATCTTTTTCCTTTCCTGTAATTCAATTCCTACACCATGATCTTTTATACGGATCTGCAATTTTGAAATTAGCTGTACAATTTCAATCTCTATCGTATCTTCTTTTCCGGAGTATTTGATCGCATTATCCAGCAAATTATTTATTGCCATTTGCAACAATAGCATATCTCCCGAAACAAACAGATCGTTTGTACAGCTGAAAACAAATGGTCTTTGAGGGAAACGGCGGGAAAAATCATTTACACAGTTTTGTGCGAGTTGGCTGATATTTATTTCTTCATTTGTGATCCTGTAACCTCCTGCATCGATCTGCGAAGATATCAGCATATTGTTGCAAAGTGTGTTGAGGCGGTTAGTTTCCTGGAGTGTATTATAAAGCAATCGTTCCTGCTGTGCCTCGTTCAACTTTCTAAGTTGCAAGGTTTCCAGGTTTAGTTTCGCAACAGCAATTGGTGTTTTCAATTCATGTGTTACCGCCATAATAAAATGCCGTTGTTCCTGGCCAATCTTTAATTCCCGGTTTACGGTTCTGTACACGAATACTGCACCGGCCACGATCAACAAAAAAAATATGGCTCCCTCTCCTGCGTATTGAGCTGTTTTTCTATCACGCTCTTTTTGGATCCGGAATACACTTTCATTGTAATTAACATCCTCCCTCTTAATTTCATTTAATTTAAGATCCATCATTTTTTGATTCTGCTGGTTAAGCGCAATATACCACCAAACCAACGCTGCGATTATATACAATAAAAGGAACCAGTAGATCATAAAGCTGAACCGTATTTTTTTTGATTTATGCATGTAGAACGAAAGGTTCAAAAGGTTTCAAAGGTTCATTACGATTAAGACGTTAAGTAAACTGAAAATTTGCTACCTAAATCAACCTTTAGACGTTTGAAACATCTTGAACCTCTAACTAGTTTCTCTTATCCAATCCCCACGATAATTTACTGCGCAAGGTTTGCAGAAAATTATTTTCATTCAGGCGAATAAGGTTGATCCCAAAATTTTCTTTTTTTACCGCAAGAAGTATCTCCTTTGTAACGATCTCACGTCGGCTGTCCATCGTACAAAGGAAGCCATCAGTTCGGCCTTCCACTTCGAAAGACACAATATTATTATCAGGAACTATGATCGGGCGAATATTCAGATTGTGAGGAGCAACCGGGGTGATCACAAAACTTGCACTTTCAGGAAAAACAACAGGGCCTCCACAGCTTAGTGAATAGCCGGTGGAACCGGTTGGAGTTGCCACGATCAAACCATCTGCCCAATAAGTATTTAAAAACTCACCATTTAAATAGGTGTGGATCTTGATCATTGGCGAGGTATCTTTTTTATGCAGCGAAAACTCATTCAATGCATAAGCTGTTTCACCGAATAACGGAATATTTGCATCAAGATGAATAAGGGTTCTTTTATCCAAAACATATTTCCTGTTCACAAGGGCATCAAATGCTGTATTCAGATCCTCTTTGCCAATGTTTGCCAGAAAGCCAAGCCTTCCATAATTGATTCCCAATACCGGGATACCGGAATCTTTTACAAGTGTAACGGTATCGAGTAGGGTTCCATCACCTCCCAGGCTTATCATGCAATCAATGCTAGTATCCATGTCTTCGCTTGAATTGAAAGTAGAATACTTCCCTTTCATATTGATAGATGCATATATCTGGTTGAAAAAGTCCTGGTAAAAGACCGGTTCAGCGCCATGGCTGATCAGCTCACTGAGTAAAAAATTAATATCCTGTAATTGGTTGTTCTCAATTCCGCGGCTGTAGATGGCTATTTTCATATTTACTTTGAAACTTTATAATCCGATCCTGGCATGCAAAAATAGACCGTTTTCACCTAATTGATTGAAACTGTATTCAAAGCTCACATTAGAGTCGTATAGCGAAAGTATGTCCAATCCGAACCCATAAGTGTAAAGGAAACGATTGTTCAATTTTGTATCAAATTGCTTCTTTATATAGCTATAACCTGCATCACCATAGGTTTTTGCAAAAAATGCAAATGGAACCTTTGGAACAAACCTGATGTGAAAAGGGACCTTTATATCAAAGGCGAACAATTTTTTCTTCAGGGTATATTTTGCAACCGCTGCTGCAACACCATCCACCACATATTTTTCTAAACCACGAAGGTAGAAATCTGCATAACCTATTGAACGCTGGTTGATATATGCCTGGGTAAATGGCAGTATGATCTTTGAATATAATTGTATTGAGCTATAAAAGGTTTTCTTGTGAGGAAGGTATTTGCTATACACACCCCAAAGAGATAACATGTTAACGCCTCCTTTGAACCCCAAACCTCTTTTTTGAATAGAAAATCCATAAACAGTGCCATCAAGTGGATAGTTGTTATTGTCCGTATTCGAATATGAAAAGGAGTAGACGAGGTCAAGAACACCTATGGATGTTTTATTAGTACCAAAATAATTTGAATTGTATTTGGGGTCTATTATACTATCATTTATGTTTATATAGTTATAAGAGATCGTATAAAAATGCCTTTTAAAAAATCCCTGCCGTGCCTGGTATGATAGACTTCCATACAGGCTTGTACGTACAAAGCCAGGCTTTTTAAATTGCACAAGCGAATTGCTATCAGATGTTTTAAAGGATATCTCCCTGTTTTGTGTATAGCCTGCTGTTATTCTAAATCCTTTGATGAAAGACTTTTTGCTTGCCGGGGTATTATAGCTAAAAGAAATATTACGGGCATAACCATTTAAAAGAAAAATACGCAATTGGTCACCTCGCCCGCTGAAATTGTAATGGCTAAATTTCAATCCATAGATCACGCGGTTAAAATCAGCATTATACCTTTGCCACCATTCATTAAAGTTCCTATCTGCCAACTGGAACTGAGGGGTAGGATAGATATACCATTTTTCTCTAACAGTGATGGCTACATTAACATCATTTGCTGAAAGCATTACGGGGACTAACGTTACTTCAGAAAATAAATTCAAATTATACACCTGTCGTCTCGCCTGTTCAAGCGTGTTGGCAAGGTCAACAGTACTCAACGAATCTCCTGCCTTAAATTGGATCTCGCGCAGAATGATGTAGGCTTTTGTCCTTCTGTTTCCTGAAATGTTGAGCGCAGAAACATGAAGCTTTCCAGCGGCCGGCAATATATTTAAAGAAGCGCTATCAGCAGAATTTAATTCTTGTGAAAAACAATCCTGAACAACAAGTAAGAGTAACAAGCTAATAAATAATTTAATGTAAGTCATACTGCCATCCTTTGCTTCAGGTGAAAAGTAAAAATTAATCCGGCAGATCAAATGCAGTGATGAAAGCGGGAAATATTATATGTCCAGGTAATGCATAAAATTCCGGTAGTTGTTATCTATTTCATTTTCAAAATTCTCCACTCCGAAATTATAGCTTACGTGATAATCATATCGTTCAAAAGTTGCGATCACAGTAGATATCTCTCTTTTATTGATGTGGATGGTTACTGTCAGCATACCAGATTCAGGATGAACAGTTGTATTAAGATGTAAAATTGTACAGTCATTGCTTTCAACGATCCGGCTTATTTCGGATATGGCAAACTGTGACCTCTCCATTTCAAGAACAATGATACCGCCGATCTCATTCGCGCCTGAAAAATTGGCAAGTGCTTTCAAAAGATCTGTAGTCGTTATAACTCCAATGTATTCGCCTGACTGGCTTATTACAGGAACTACATTTGTATCAAACTGGATGCTGCAGTTTACAGCGATCAGGAAATGTGCATTTTCATCAACGGCTGCCTGTATCAGGAACTCCTGCAATACTTCAATCGTTACTTTTTGCTCCTCCACATCGAGCAGATCCTCTTCACAGATCAATCCTAGAAATTTACCGTCAGAAACTACCGGCAGATGAGTTACTTTAAAATCGCTGATTAGTTGTAAAGCCTTCGCAAGCGAATCTTGAGGCTTAAGGCGTGGAATATTAGTATTAATTAGATTAGCGGTTAACATATGCCGGTTTATTAATAGAGACTATAAATTACGGAAACGTTCCTTAAGCTGACAAAAAAATAGGTTAAATCGTTGCAGCAGGTGATTTTAATTTCGCCAGAAAACCATCCAGTATCTTATTGAACTCCTCTGGTACTTCCATCATTGGTGCATGGCCACACTTATCAATAAAATGCAGCTCGCTATTTGGTATAAGCCGCTGAAATTCTTTTCCAACAAATGGCGGGGTTATGGTATCATTACCTCCCCAGATCAGGCATGTAGGTTGTTTGATCTGGCTAAGCTCTTCGCCCAAATTATTTCTAATCGCACTTTTTGCCAATGCAATTATTTTTATAACCTTTAACCTGTTATTTGTTATTTCAAAAACCTCGTTAACCAACTCTTCTGTAGCAAGGTTCGGATCATAAAATGTTAGAGCGGTTTTATTACGGATATATTCCCTGTCTCCCCGCTTTGGATAAGTATCTCCCATCCCGTTCTCAAAAAGCCCTGAGCTTCCAGTAAGGATCAAAGACCTGATGCGCTCAGGATTTTTTAAAATATGTACAAGTGCAACATGCCCGCCTAATGAATTTCCCATGAGGTGAATGTCATTATAATTGCGGTGCTCAACAAAGCGATTCACAAATTTTTGTAATCCACCTACAGAAGTATGAAGAAGATCCAGTTCTAGTAAAGGAAGGATGGGCACAACAACTTTATAGTTCTTTCTAAAATGGTCGATCAGATCACGAAAATTACTTAAGGCGCCAAATAAGCCATGTAGCAGCATAAGTGTTTCTCCTTCACCCTCTTCAATGAATTTATATCGACCGTCTAATTTTATTTCGTAGCTCATGCTGTTTTTCGCATATGATTTTATATTACTGCAACTACCCGTTGTCAGCAAACAGTCTAAAATTACATTAAATAAGATAATGCCTCAAATTAATGCTATATTTTATTGCCAACCTTACTAAAAAATGCCTGTAACTGGGCAAACATATCCTGAAAAAAAGGGATCACAGAACCCAGCTTATTGATAACTATGGGGCCTAATGGCTGAATGAAACGATAGCATTGGGATGCATTAATGGTTTCATTTTTTACCATATGCAACTGTACTGCGTAGAACAGGAAAATGCTGAAAACAATCGTGTAGATCAAAATATACAAGATCATTCCACCAAGCCGGTTAAGCCAGCCAAGCATGATCATTTCAAAAGACCTTTGGATCAACTTCGCACCGAGGTTGATCAGTAGAACCACAATAAAAAAAACTATAATAAACGAGATTACCGGGAGCCACCTATTTGAAACATTTACATGCTCCGAAAGCCGTAGCGCAACGAGCGAGGATAATTTCAATGCGGCGGCAAGCCCTACGATGAATGCAACGACGGAGAACAATGCCACGACCAAACCAGTCCTGAAACCTTTTATGCAGGCAAGGATCACGAGTATCCCAAATACAATATCGATGAGCATAATCGATCATTAAAAGTTAACCCAACAATTCCTTCACAATAGTACTGATGGTCTTTCCATCGGCTTTCCCTGCTAATTGTTTTGATGCTGCTCCCATTACCTTTCCCATATCTGCAGCAGATGTTGCGCCTGTATCGGCAATGATCTTTTTTAATGATTCCCTTATTTCTTCTCCAGATAATTGCTTTGGTAAAAATCTTTCGATGATCGCCATCTCTTCTTTTTCTTTTATAGCCAGGTCTTCCCTTCCCTGCTTCTCAAATATTTCGAGCGAATCACGCCGTTGTTTCATCATTTTTTGCAGAAACTTCTGTTCAGTTGATTCATTTATCTCACCAGCTGCACCAGGTTCAGTCTTTGCTTTAATGATCTCTGCTTTTATAGCCCGAAGTCCCCTCAATGCTGCTTCATTCTTTGATTTCATCGCTTCTTTCATTTCCTCCATGATCTGTTGTTCCAGTGCCATAGTTTGTCGATTTAAGTTGTTAGCTATTAGCTTTAGCCTGTTATCAATAATTCAAATTAAATAAGTTGTTTTATTATTACTGTTGTTCTTTTAGTTGATTTGCTTGAAATTTTTCCTTAAACCCTTTTGCGAAAACTTTCATTTCATCTGACAGCTCATCTTGTTTTGTGGCTCTATTAAATGTTTCAGCCATTGACATCATCATTTGGTAAAAAAAATCTCCCATTTCATCTACCATCATGTTCTTGGTCCAAAGGTCTATGCGTAGAGCAGATTTATCTTCTGAATCCCAAAATGCAAGACACATGGCTTTTGCCTTCTGCTTCATGCCTGCAGTACTATCTGTTGCTTCCCAAAGAATTTGTTGGGGTATTTTTTCCGGGTCCAGCAACACTTCTATCGTTATTGTTGATTTTTGCATGAATGTTATTTTTTCAGTCGCAAAGTTAAGAATTTTGCACTTCAGTAATTGTCATAACCTTCCATAAAGCTGCTGCCGTAATTGCGGGTGAAATGTTTGCTGCTTTTAAAGATGCCTGGTGCATGATCGACTTACGAAGGTTCTCATCTTTGTAAAGGTTCATCATTTTTTCCGCGATCTTTTTCTCTTCGAGTAACGTATAAAGTGCAGCTTCACCGCAAATTGCTTTGGCAAAATCTGTATCAACTGTAATAATTGGAATTTCATTTTTAATTGATAACAGCCATTTATTTTCCATTCTTTCTTCAGAAGGCAAATACAATGAAGCATATGCCGCTGCTGTAATTCTATTTGCGGTATTGATATCGTCACAGAGTACAATCTTTACTTCAGTGCGATACTTATAGTTTATAAGGTCCTTGTTAATGGCTTCTACATTCATCTTAGATACAGCAAAAATCAACTTCATATTGGAAAGCTGCAATTTTTTGAAAGCTGAAAATGCCTTTAGTGTCAACACGGTATTTCCAATGGATGCATCAGTGACAAAGCAAACAAAATATTCTTTGTCCTCCGCATATTGCTGCCTGGTAAGTTGATTGATATCAGGATCAAATTGCTTGTCCGGAAATCCGGAATTATTATTGATCACGCCGATCTTTGCAATTGCAGGTAAATATATTTCGCAAATTTTTTTTTGCAAAAAATCATTCCACATTATTATTGATCCGGCTTTTGTTATAAACCGTTTATAGAACCTTCGCAGGTATCGCTCATCTGCTGAAGAATTTAGTTTGTTTTTCTTTAAAAAGGTGAGGTCCGGAATAAAAATACATTGCTTAACCTCTGTACGTAAACTGCAATACATACCGGCAGAAAGAAAAATATCAGCATTGTATTTTAATAACAACCGGGGGATTTTATAATTATACCAGTAATGAAGCAGTAAATTATTTTTGATGGATGGCCCTAATAGAACGGGAGTTATATTTTTGCACCTGATCATCTCTGTATCAAAAGGGGAATCAAAGATAAAAATGAAATGATGATCGGGATACTCCGCGGCTAGTAAAGCCAGGGTTTGAAAATTAAAATTCGTTTCAAGGTCATTAATATGTTGAGAATGGATGTGAGCGGCAATCGTCATCTTCTTTATTTCAACACTTTTACTTTTACTGTCTCGATCCTGGTGTCGCTCACCGTCAAAATATCAAACTCATAATTTCCAATGATGATCCGTTGTTTTTGCCTGGGAATAGATTCATTGTTTTGTATGATGTACCCCGACAAAGTTTCGGCTCCTTCATCACCACTAAAATGAAGGTTGTATTTCTCGGAAATAAAATCAAGTTCAAGCCTTCCACTGAACAGGTATTCATTATTAGTAATTTGCTTGTCCACGAATTCTTCTGCTTCATCAAATTCATCTTCTATCTCACCAAAGATCTCTTCCAACAGGTCTTCCATAGTAACGATACCGGCCGTTCCCCCGAATTCATCTACCACCCATGCGATACTTTTTCTTTCTGTACTAAATTTATTCATCAGGTCCGTAGCATTCATGCTTTCCGGCACGGTGGGTATAGGGTGCAACACTTCCGTTAACGTTGCAGGATGACGAAACATATCAAGGTGGTGTACATAGCCAAGGATATTGTCTATGTTATTTTCATACACAACAAGTTTACTGAGTTTTGTCTCAATGAATCTTTCCTTCACCATGTCAATACTAGTATTGCTGTTGATACTTTCTATTTCTTTCCGTGGGATCAGGCATTCCCTCAGTTTAATATCCCCAAGTGACAATGCATTTTCAAACAATTCTTTATTGATCTCCGAACTCTCTTCTTCTGTAGGATGCTTGGTCTGTTGAATAAAATGTTCGAGGTCCATCTTGCTGAACGCCACTTTCTTGTGATTTATCTTCACATTGAATACATATTGAAGTATCCATTCTGCTATGCTTACAAAAAGAGCGGCTAAGGCCGACAGTAACCAATAAAAAAACCTGCAGATATAAGTTATGAAGGCAGAACTCAGGATGTTATTATTCCTGACCCGGAAATAAGCAGTGCTGAAAAATTCAACGAACAAAATAATTGTTGTTGCAAGGATGGTTTCAACCAGCAACTTAATGAAAGTTATATATGCCACAGATGAAGCGGGCAATTTAGCTGCGAACCATTCCCAGATCGGTGCCAGCATACTACCAACCAGCAGGCCGTAGATCACCAACACAATGTTCACAGCAAGCAATACGGTTCCAATGAACCGGGCAGGCCGGTCGGCAAATTCACCCCATGTTTTGCCACTCGATGTGCCTTGTTTTTTGCTTAATTCTATTGATAATTTATTGGCGGAAACAAATGCTATTTCAATGCCTGTAAAAAATCCGATCAGGATCAAAGCAGCAAAAAGTGCCAGTAAAGCTATCCACTCCATGGTATAAATGTAAGAAAAACGGTTATATCGGTATTTTATGCGGAAACCTAAGGTGAAAGGTACACTTTAGTTTGAGGAAATATTTAATTGGCAAGAAACTCTGCGACAAGCATTTCTGCTGCAGCACATGCTTTTTCGAGGTCGACATTAATGATAGTCTTATCGAAATGGTGAGCAAATTCCAATTCGTAGGATGCTTTATTAACACGGGCTGCCAGGGAAACCTCAGATTCAGTTCCCCGGCTTTCAAGCCTGAATTTCAATACATCTACCGATGGCGGCTGTACGAAAATGCTGAGTGTATTTTCCGGGTATTGCTGTTGAATGTGAAGTGCTCCTTTTACGTCAATATCCAGGACCGGCACCTTATTCATTGCCCATATTCTTTTCAATTCTGATTTCAGCGTACCATAATATTTCCCATCGTAAACCATTTCCCATTCTGCGAATTCTTTGTGCTGGATCTTTTGCTTGAAATCTTCCTCACTTATAAAATGGTAATCCACGCCATTTGTTTCATTTTCCCTTTGATCCCTTGTTGCTGCTGAAACTGAAAATGTTAAGACAGGAAAAACTTTCATCAGATACCGGGTGATGGATGTTTTTCCAGCACCGGACGGAGCAGTTATGATCAGTATCTTCTGGTGGATAGAATTCATTTGCAAATAAAAGAAAGATATTTTTAACCTTTCGATCTTTAATCAATTCTTTTAATATCCGCTCCCAGGTTTCTTAATCTCTCATCAATGAACTGGTAACCGCGGTCAATCTGTTCAATGTTCTGGATAGTGGATCTGCCTTGTGCACTCAATGCAGCAATGAGCAGTGCTACGCCGGCTCGAATATCGGGGCTGCTCATTGTTATGCCTCGTAATTGCTGTTCTCTTTCAAGTCCTATCACAACTGCACGGTGTGGATCACACAAAATGATCTGTGCGCCCATTTCAATTAATTTATCAACGAAAAAAAGCCTGCTCTCAAACATCTTCTGATGAATAAGGACGCTCCCATTGGCTTGGGTCGCTGTTACAATAATTATACTAAGCAGGTCGGGAGTAAAACCCGGCCATGGATGATCATAAATATTTAAGATTGCACCATCGAGATACTTTGTTACCTGGTATGTTTCCTGGAAGGGAATATGAATGTCATCTCCAACGAAATTCATTTTAATTCCAAGCTGTTGAAATTTTTCAGGAATGATACCTAATTCTTTTACTCCGGCATTTTTAATAGTTATATTACTTTGCGTCATTGCGGCTAATCCAATAAAGCTGCCCACCTCGATCATGTCTGGCAACATGGTATGATGAGTGCCGTTTAGCTTTTCAACACCAATTATGGTTAGCATATTACTGCAGATACCGTCAATCTTTGCCCCCATTCTCACAAGCATCTTACACAATTGCTGGATATAAGGCTCACATGCTGCATTATAGATCGTAGTGGTTCCGTTTGTCAGAACAGCTGCCATTAATATATTCGCTGTGCCGGTAACGCTCGGCTCATCAAGAAGCATATATGTTCCTTTAAGTTCATTGGCTTCCAGTTTAAAGAACCCGGTGTTCTCATCATAATTGAATGAAGCTCCCAATTTTTCAAAACCAAGGATATGTGTATCCAGCCGGCGCCGTCCTATCTTATCGCCGCCTGGTTTTGGGAGGTATGCTTTTTTGAACCTGGCTAATAGTGGACCGGCAAGCATTACAGAGCCTCGCAGCCTGCCGCTTTTTTTATGATACGACTCACTTTGTAAGTATTCGACATTTACATCAGCTGCTTTAAAACTACAGGTATGCCTATCCGTACGGTTTACGCTAACATTCATTTCCTGTAACAATTCGATCAACAGGTTAACATCGATAATATCCGGAATATTATTAATGATCACTTCATCCGCAGTTAATAGTACTGCACTGATTACCTGTAATGCTTCATTTTTAGCGCCTTGTGGAATAATGTCGCCTGAAAGTTTCTTCCCTCCTATTACCTGGAATGTGCTCATTGATACGATTTAGCTCACCTGCTGCCGCGATGATAGATCTATTAGTTAGCAAACGTAAATAAAAAACCCTGATGTCTTCTTAACACCAGGGAATAATTATAAACTTATATCGCTGTAATTAATACCTCTTTTTAAAATTGCGGTTGTTATTGTTGTTCCTGTTATCACGGCCCCCGCCATCACGTCCGCCACCACCGCTATTACCTCCGCGGTTATCACGACCCCCATTTCCTCCACGGTTATCCCTGCTTCCAAAATTTTTTCGGTATTGATTGCGTCCACTACCATAATCATCTCTCTCAACATTATCGGTCCGGTGCTTTACAAAAGGCCTGTTATTGAATTCTAGTTCACCTTTTGTCATTGAGCTCAATTCACTTTGTATAGAATCATCATGAACAAGTTCCTTATGCCAGTTGCTATAGGTAAGCTTCATATAATAAGCTATTGCATTTGCAAACCCTTGTTTCTTTTCTGGATTTTCCTCTTTCAGGGCTTTGTCTATGACCACTTCGATATTCTTTCCGAGGTGATTGAACTTAGGATATTTTTTGGGATACTTAAGCCTTTCAGGTCTTGCCTTTAATGTTTCTCTTGTGGGGATTGGGTAAGGACTTTCCACGTCAAGTGTAAAATCACTGATCAAAAACAGGTGATCCCATAATTTATGACGGAAATCTTCTACATTTTTCAGATGCGGATTCAAAAAACCCATTAACTCGATAACAGCATAAGCATTCCGCTGTCTTTCTTCTTTATCTTCTATTGTCAACAGGTACTCCACCATTTTCTGAATATGTCTGCCATATTCCCTCATAATTAAATGATTGCGGGTGGTATTGTACTCCATGTTCTCAACATTTAGCATAGCTACAAATTTAAGCACTTAATAAATAGGAAACAAGGCAATAAAGCCTATCGCCTGTGAAATTTACGGCAATATATCCAGGCGATGGTGATCCCGGCAGAATCTGCTACCCAATCGAATATGTCGAAGCTGCGGCTCGGAACATAATACTTTTGAATGAATTCAGTTGCGAGTCCCCAAATACAGGCAGATATGCATATCCTGATGAAATAATGCCGCTTTACCTTTTGGTACATGTTTGATTCTGCGATCGGCAACAAAAATAAAAAGGTCATGGTGGCAAACATGATCGCATGAACAAATTTGTCAAGGTAGGTGATATCCAACCAGCTGTGCTTATCCGGCAGACTATCCTCGGGGAGGCATATCAGGAATAAAACAAGGCAAAAACAAATAATAGCAGGGGCAAATTTCCAGGCTGTTAATTGTTTTTTGGAAGAATCACGATCCATCATAAAAATAAAATCTTACCTAACGGGAAGAAGTAGGTGTAGTTAGGGTGTCAGCCTACAAGAGCCGTATAATCTTTAGCATCCATTAATTTCCCAATATCCTCTGGGGTATCTACGGTCATTTTCACCATCCATCCTTCGCCGTAAGGATCTGTGTTAACCAATTCCGGTTTAGCTTCCAAAGCAGGGTTGATCTCAATTATCGTTCCTGCGGCAGGCAAAAACAGGTCGCTAACAGTTTTAACTGCTTCCACTGTTCCAAATACAGATTCTGAATCCAGTGGTTTTCCCTTTGTATTGATATCTACATAAACAATATCACCCAGCTCATGTTGAGCAAAATCAGTTATCCCAATGGTTGCAACATTACCATCCATTTTGATCCATTCGTGATCTTTAGTATAACGGAGATTGTCTGGGTAATTCATTTTTATAATTTATTAAGCATGTAAAAGAGGCTGCAATTTAATTGAAAAAATCCCAGATCAAATCATTTTACGATCTCGGCACACATGTGAATATCTCCAAGAGGCCTGTTATTCGCATCCTTTGATACTGAGGATATCTTTTGAATTACATCCATTCCAGATTCTACTTCCCCAAAAACTGTATAATCCTGGTCAAGCATGGCTGTTCCACCAATTGTCTTGTAAATTCTACGTTGCTCAACTGTGTATTTTTTCCCTTTCCTGGCTTCA
>JBDSDG010000121.1:0-2625 GCA_039920685.1 Ferruginibacter sp. | reverse complement strand
TCCGGAACTGCACGGGTAACTTTTTCCTGCCACAATACCTTCCATTCATCTGTCAAGCGCTCAAATGATGGATTTTCCGATGCAGTCTCAATGTCAATGATAATAAGATTTTCCGGCTGGATGTGATGCATACTTTTTAATTAGGTTACAAAGTACAAATTGAAAACCTAATAAAAAATTAGTGTAGTTGAAATGATTTTATGCGCAGAAAACGAAAATGAGGATCAATTAAACTATAGATACTAAAATGTGGCCCCGATAAATATCTGGATCGCCTGGTTCCTCCAGGACTGCTCGTTATTAACTGCATTGATATTGGTAAGGCCCATCTTATACCTGGCCCCGATATTGATCAATGGAAGTTGAAACCACAATCCGCCAATCGCACTCCATTCGGAATTTTTATAAACTTTTCCATCTGCTCTCAAACTATCAACAGTTTGTTTTAGCAAGCCGCCATAGGATGGTCCAACCTGCACTTTAACTCTCTTACTCGGACCTAGGTTCACATTTAATAAAACCGGTATCTCCAAATAATTCAGCTTTGCTTTTTTCTGGCTTCCATCAAGAAAAAGGTCATCATAAACATCGGATGCATCATCGCTAAATTGAGATTTTGATTGAACAAAATTTACTTCCGGTTGAATACCTAACCTATTGCTAAAATTAAATTGCAGGAAGGCTCCTGCCTGGAAATTATAACCAAATCCCTCCTTGTAAGTACTGCCGGAAATTTTATTGATATTAACTCCTCCCTTTGCACCAAATCTGAAAAAATTCTCATGGTCCATATCAAGATTATTCCTTCTTTGAGCAGAACCGGAAGTTGATGCCAGCAACAGAATTAACACGAAATATTTATACATCTGAAATTTTTTAAGAAGTATGCGAAGATTGTGCCACAGCCGGCATTCAAAGATAAAAGCCTGTAATCAATAAAAACGCATGTAGACCTTCTAGGATATGAATAGAATTGTTAAATCATCCGGGAGTGACTTCCTCACTATTACATAAAATAAATAATTAACAGTTCGCGGCTGTTAATAGAAGCTTAGATCTTTTTTAATTTCCACCTGCCTTTCCTGAATAAAATAAATGAGGTAATTGCTATAGCTGTTTCTGCCACCGGAATTGCAATGAACACGCCAACCGGCCCAAACTCAAATGTCTTTGCAAGAAGAACCGCTAACGGTATTTGAAACAGCCAGAACCCGATAAAATTAATAATTGTAGGAGTTTTCGTGTCTCCTGCACCGTTAAAAGCATTAGCCATCACCATACCAATGCCATAAAAGATATATCCACTGCTTACAATTCTTAATGCCAGTACAGCATAATGTATCACGCTCCGCTCTTTGGTAAAAAATGAAATGATACTTTCTGCAAACAATAAGAAGATCAGCGATACGACGCCCATGAAAATACCGTTGTACTTAGCCGTTTGTATCACAGATAATTCTGCTCTTTCTGGCTGTAGTGCTCCAAGATTTTGTCCAACAAGTGTAGCAGCTGCATTGCTCATTCCCCATGCCGGCAATATGAAGAACAATACAACCCTGATGGCGATCTGATATCCTGCTGAAGCATCACTGTGCCCCGTTTGCACTACCAGGCTTGCCAATACGATCCAGCTTCCTGATCCGATCAGGAATTGCAGTGTTGCCGGCCACGAGATCTCGATAAGTGATCGAATTACCTTCAGGTCTGGATTCATTAGTTTAAGTGTAAACTTTACCAATCGTTTTCCATTGAACAAATGATATAACTGGTAACAGACACCAATAGTTCTTCCCACTGTAGTGGCTATTGCGGCACCCAATAATCCCATGCCTGGTATGGGTCCGAATCCCCGGATTAACAACGGGCATAAAATGATATTGCAAATATTAGCAATCCACAAGCTTTTCATTGCCATCATTGCATCACCGGCGCCCCTGAAGATCCCATTTATGAGAAAGAGCAACATGATGACCAGGCTTCCTGCCATGATGATACGAGTGTAGCCGGTTCCGATCTCAACAGCCTGTGGTTCTGCGCCCATGATCCTTAAAATGTCTGCTGCATAAATATATCCTGGAATAGACAACAGCAAAGTGATCACTAGTGAAATGAAAATTGATTGCATACCCGCTTTTGAAGCAGCTTCCGGATCATTTTCTCCAACTCTCCTCGCAACCATCGCCGTAGCAGCCATACTTATCCCAATTGCAAGTGAATAAACGATCGTTATAACAGATTCAGTAAGGCCAACTGTGGAAACAGCGTGCTTACCAAGGTGACTCACAAAATAAATATCTACCAATGCAAAAACACTTTCCATACTCATCTCCAGCATCATGGGAATGGCAAGCAATATCACAGCCCTGCGAATACTGCCTTGCGTATAATCCTGCAACTCACCATTCATTGATTGTTTTATCAATGAAAAAATATTTGAGAGGCTATAAGATGATGTAGGATTGTCACGCATAAATTACTTTTAGAAAATTTGAGAGCATGCGAGGATGCAGCAGGTTAAGATCTGGCTACTAAAAATCTATGCCTGGTAGAATGTTCATAACTTATTATTTGCAGGATGCAAAGATGATTGAAAAATATAAAACGAATTTATATTGTCTAAAATTC
>JBDSDG010000120.1:0-7438 GCA_039920685.1 Ferruginibacter sp. | reverse complement strand
TTTTATTGCAGGAATGTTATGCTTGGGTGGTCTGGGTCAGGTGCCACAAAAATAAGCCGGATAATGTTGGCTATCCTATTAAAAAGGATATCATTTATATAAAGTGCTTGAACATAGCAATGTAAAGGTTATTATTAACGAATTTTGAATTAAAAAATATGGAAACGAAACAAAACGAAAACAACAAACAGGGGTTGTATTACATAGTTTTCAAAAAAAAAGCTGCCGAAGCAGCTCCTGAATTTAAATCATTGTACTTTAAAAAAACACTGCAAATTTTGCTCTAATAAAAAATGGAATGCCTGGCGTAAAATTTAATTCTGTAACTGGTGCAGTTTCATTTTTTAGCCTGCTCTCTGTTGCAAATTGCGCTTCGTTCCATTCCTTGTTTAAAATATTCTCAAATGCTATTCCTACCTCATACTTTGGTTTAGAATAATTAATCGATGCATCTAATAGAAAATAGCCTTTAGCCACTATTGAATTATCTTCATTTGCTGGTCGGTCCTTGATATATCTATAAGTCAATCCTCCATTGAGACCTTCCTTCCGCTTATAAAATATTCCTCCTATACTTGTAGCCCTTGGCGCTAAAGGAATATTGTCAGCGCCTTTCGGTTCTTCAATAGCCTGCGGCTTAGTGAAATTAAAATTTGCATTTGCAAATAATGTTTTAGTGAACTGGTAACGTGCAATGATGTCAATTCCCTGCCTTTTTGTTTTACCGCTTGGTTCAATATTTCCATCATCACCTACATATACAAACTCCTGGTTTAAATGAAGATAATAGGCTGCAATATTAAGTATTAAGTTGCTGTTTGGTTTTAAGATTATTCCCAGGTCAGCACCATAAGCGGCCGGCAGAATTTCTTCACCTTTATTTCCTACAACAACTCTTGTATCATTGGAATGGAAACCTTTTCCAAATTTTGCATATAGCTGGAGAGTTTTACTAACTGTATATTGTACGTCTAATTTCGGACTTACAATATTTTTTCCCTGTGCCGGTAATTGTGTCGATTGAAGTTTATCAAAGTAATCAAAATGAAAATAATCTAATCGCACACCTACGTCTATAACCCACCTTCCTATTATCGCCTGCTGTTGTATGAATCCATAGGCATTCGCCTCTTTTATGTTGCCAAATTTTATATAATCAAGTAAAGCCCGCTTCTTTGTATGTGCTAAAAAAGTATTTTGAGTCGCGTCATAACGAAGTCCTATGCCGTAAGTGGAGGTTAAAGACCAGCTATTGTAAATATTTATTTTGATAAGTTTTACGTTATAGCCATAAATATTTCTCTTCTCGGCCTGGTTTATTTCATCTGCATTGATCGGATCGTTCAAATAAAAAGTGAAGTTTGAGTACAGGCTAAAAATGTTACGGGTATAAAAAACCTGGTTAACTAATGACAGGCCTTTACTAAATATATGAGATAAAATAAGATTTGCATTATACCTTTCCGTACGACCACCCTCTGTTGGGTCAAGAGATCCAAAACGCTCAATTGTCCCATTATCTACTGCTCTTGATGGAATCTGGCCTGAAGCATCCCACTTACTTTTAAAGCCAGATGCAGAAACCGTTAATTGAGTTCCCTGAGTTATAGTAGCATTATACTTCCCAAATAAATTGAATCGATTGAAGTTTTGTTTGTTATCTGTAGCTCCATCTGTGTAGTTAAATTCACCTGCGATGTAAGCACTCTGCTTATCCTTGTTTTTCTTCAACAGGTCAATCATTGCCAGCGTGCGAAAAGTATTATACCTGCCTGCTTCCACCTGTACCTGGCTTCTCGAAAGATTATTAAAGGTTGAAAAAGCCACGTATCCTGCAGTGTTTAGATTGCCATGCTGCGTATAATATGGTCCCGTACCATAATCTATATTATTAATCGTTTCCGGAATAATAAAATGAGCGTCGGCATAACCTTGTCCATGTGCATGTGACACCATATTTACAGGAAGGCCATCTACGCTTACCTGTACGTCTGTGCCGTGGTCGCAATCAAAGCCTCTTAAAAATATTTGTTCAGCCTTTCCTCCGCCTGCGTGTTGTGCTACAAATAGACCGGGGACAATTCGCATTAATTCCTGTGTATTTCTTACCGGGTGCAAGTCCAGGTCTACCTTTGCCAAAGTGCTAAATTTTTGCTGAACACTTTTATTGTCAATTACAACATCTTTAAGATTTACGGAACCTGGCTGCATTTCAATTCTTATATATTTTTGATCTGTAAGATTTATGCTGGTTGTTTGAAATCCTATAAAGGATGCTATTATTGTCGATTTCAAATTACTGACCCTGATCATAAAATTTCCATCCTGGTCAGTGACAGCTGCGTGTTTTGGATTACCTTCTTCAGTAATGGTGGCTGAAATTAGTGGTTGACGACTTATGCCATCAATGATCTTTCCTGTTACTACTGTTTGAGCCTTAAGCGTAATAACGAATGAAAATATACTGAGGAATAAAACGGTAAAAAACCTTCGTTTTTTCCTGGTAATATGTATTAATTGAACACTACTCTTTTTGAGTAGAATCATTGCTTGCATGATTGATAAGTTGAAGTGTGTGTATATTATTAAAAAAGTAATCATCAAGCATAGAGCTATGCATTACTACCAGGTGATTCTTCACCGTAGTAATAATGATTGAACTAAATGCTAACTTTTACACACATTTGGGAGGAGGACCTTCCTGGGCTATAAAGATTGATGGAAGTTTTGAGGATGGGGAAGGGGAAAAATAATTATTAAAATCAATTGATTTTATACTGTTAGAGTATTCAGTTGATAAAATGTGAAACGGAACCTGGTCTTCTGATTTTAAACAATTTGTGCCTTTATTTTGGTCATCCTTATTATTTTCTTCTAATTCCTTTTCTACGTGATGATTGCCATACTTTTGATGAAATGAAAGATGCTCTAATTTGTTGAACTCATGTTCCCAGGCATCCGCAACTATGGGTATCAATGGTTTAAACATTACCGATAGGTAAAGAATCATTAGATAATATGCAAATGTAGCCTTCAACCTTAATGGAATATAAATTGAACAATAATCCTATCTACGGCTAAATTGTTAAAACAGATTTACCAATTGAACTGCAAAAATCGAGACAATATTATGATTTTGATTATAAAGCATATCTATAGCATCCAATATATTAAGTGCTTGTGATACGACGCCGTTGTTTCATCAAAGCGTATGGTAATAGAAAAAAAGTAAAATTCACTTTAACACAGGACAAGTACAGTCCGCAAAAGATAGCCAACCAGGCAGCAGCTGTAATGCTTAGATAATAATGATAGCGCCTTATATATAAGTACTAATGGAAGTTTAAGGTTTTCCACCACTCCAAACGTTATTTGTTCTGTCAATATCTGGTAATAGATTTTCGGCATCAAGTATTACTTTCTCGATCTTATTTTTTGAAGGATATTTAAATGTCCAGGCAGCGCCGCGGTTCCATATTTCCACTGGTAATTGTATGGTTGCTGATTCACCATTGCTTTGAATAATTTTTATGATCGCCGGTAATATCATCCCAGCCTTATTTTCGATTGTGATCAATGCGCCTTTGGATGGATCATTATCAACATAGTTTACAGCAGTTACGGCCTGGTCCAGTTTCCAGGTTGTAAAAAACCATTCTTTCCAGAACCAGTTCAGATCTTCACCTGCAGCATTATTGATACAATGAAAAAAGTCGTAAGGTGTGGGATGCTTGAATGCCCAGGCTTCAGTATATTTTCTAAAAGCATAATCAAATCGTTCTTTGCCAACCACTACTGTTCTTAATAAGTTAAGGCCATAAGCTGTTTTGCCATAGTATTGATAATGCTGTTCTTCATCCATAGCATCAGAAACAGTCATCAGCGGATCTTTATATTGCATGAACTGTTCATAATTCCTGGAACCAAAAAAATCTGTTGTAAAATATGAAGGATCAGTCTGATATTCTCCTTTATTAAAAATATCGTTCGCTATATAATTGATATAAACATTAAAGCCTTCATCCTGCCACATGTATTTTCGTTCATTAGAGCCTACGATCATGGGATACCAATTATGCCCGATCTCATGTGATACCAGGAACCACAAACGGGCTTTGGTTTCTTTATAACTGTTAAAGATCATTCCGGGGTATTCCATTCCACCGGTTATGCCGGCATTGCTCACCGCAACGTTCCAGGGATATTCAAAAAAGTTTTTGGAATAAATTTCTATGGATGCTTTTAAATATTCAGTTGATCTTGTCCATGCTGTATCACCGATACTTTCTGCCGGGTAAGATGACATGGCCATAGCTTTACGGCCCGATGGTAAATTGATCCTCGCAGCATCCCAGATCATTCCTTTTCCGGCAGCCCATGCCACATCTCTTGCATTCTTTAATTTAAAATGCCAGGTAAGATCTCCCTTTGTTGTTGGCCTCGTGGAAGTTTTTCCCACTTCATCGGCGCCAATGATGGTAACCGTTTTATCACTGCTGGCAGCGGTCGCAAGCCTTTTTATTTGTTCTGCAGTTAGTACCTGCACAGTATTTTGAAGGTCACCTGATCCGTATACGATCATCTCTGCCGGTGCGGTAATATAATAATCATAATCACCATAATCACAATAAAATTCTCCCAGGCCCATGTATGGAAGCGTGTTCCATCCTTCTACATCATCATACACACACATGCGTGGATACCATTGTGCAATTTGATAAATAACACCGGCTTTTGTATACTGTCTCCCAAAGCGGCCCGCGCCGTTCAATGGAATAATAAAACTGAAATTTATTTTTACAGAGATCTTGCCACCTTTTGGTTGCATCGGAGCATTTAAGCGAACCTGCATCCTGGTATCGGAGATGATCGGTTTAACAGTGTATGTTTTTCCGCCCTGTATAATTGTTACATCTTTGATCTTATAACCTCCGTTAACTATTCCAATTACGCCAAAATAATCGCCCGGATACTTTGAGGCGGCAACCGATCTCGAAGATGATTCAAAAACATTTTGATCCAGCTGTAACCACAGGTAATCCAATTGATCGGGACTATTGTTGGTGTAGTTAATGGATACATCTCCTGTAATGCTCGTATCCTTTTCATGTAATGTGGCATGTATCATATAATCAGCTTCGTTTTGCCAATACAGCGGGCCTGGAGTGCCTTTGGCCGAACGAAATACATTTCCAGCAGTTGGATCAAATGAAGGTACATTAAGATCCTGCAGATTATATTTTGTGGTTTTACCTGCTTCTTGTGCAAATAAAAATCCAATGCTGACCAATTGTAAAAAGAGAAAGGAAATTTTTTTCATCTATTTGTATTAAAAATATAAGGATTAAACTATTGCTCAAATATAAGTTAATGTACTTTTAATATTTGAGTCTTATTATTCCTTGTGATTAAGTTTAACCAAGAACTCTAGCTTAGCTTTCGTGTAGTATAGAGATGCCTTCAAATCAATTAGGCCGGTTAATGTATGTTCACAAAAAAAAGGAAAAGCAGATGGGAGAAATGTGGCCGGTTGTAGAATGCAGATCTACTAACTGAAGCACATCCTTAAAAGAAGGACTGGTCATCCACGTCATCATCAATTAAAATTGATCTCTTCATGTTTTTGGAAAATATACAGTGAATGTTGAACCTGTATTAAGTTTTCCTTCTGCTATCACAAAACCGTTGTGATTGGTTGCGATTTTTTTAACAATCGCTAAACCAATTCCAGTTCCCGAATATTCATTTTTTAGATGAAGCCGTTGAAAGAGCTCAAATATTCTATTCGCATGTTCTTGCTCAAAACCAATTCCATTGTCCTCTATTTTTATCGCGTAATATTCTTTTTTATTATTTGCAGATAGGTGTTCAATTGATTTCCCTTCAATGATCGTTGCACTGATCTTAATTTGCGGATGGATCTCCGGCCGGCTGTATTTAACGGCATTTTCAATAAGGTTTGTAAAAAGCTGGGAAAGCTGGATTCGCACGCCCTTTATAGTAGGAAGATCTTCATACTTAATAGTTGCCTGCTTTCTAAGTATAATTTCATTCAGGTCGTTTTTTGTTTCTTCAACAATGGTGTTCAGATCGCATGTTTCATAAAAAAGCTCAGAAGTATTCGTATGCGGAAATTCGAGCAATGAAGTGATCAGGTTTTGCATGCGCTCACCTGCTGAAATAATACGATTGAAATAATCCTTTGTTTTATCAGATAATATTTCTGTCTCTAAAATGAGTTTTCCGAAGGTCTGAATTTTCCGCAGAGGTTCCTGCAGATCATGACTGGCTACATAGCTGAAAGATGCAAGCTCCGCATTGCTGTTCTCCAATTCCTGGTTTTTCAACTCAAGCGATTGATTCATTTCTTCTAATTGCAATGATTTGGAAGCTAACTCTTCTTTGTTGCGGTTTTCAAGAGTGATATCTCTTAAAAATGCAATAAATAATTTATTTCCCTGCTGCATTGCCTGCGAAATGGTTATTGATATTGGAATTTCTTTACCTGCTTTGTTAACCGCTACAAGTTCCAATGTTTTATTTAGGATTCGTGCCTCGCCGGTTTTTAAAAGGCGTTTCATGCCTTCCTTGTGACTTTCGTGGTATCGGGCTGGAATAATGGTTTCAGTCAGGTTCAATCCTAAAACCTCGTCTGATCTCCACCCAAATATTTCCTCGGTTTTAGGATTCCATAAGGTGATTATGCCTTTATCGTTGATCACAATAACAGCATCGGGAGCATTGTTTATTATCTGCTTACGATATGCTTCTTTTTCCTGTAGTTCTTCGTTGAGTTCAAATTCTTTTGTTACATCCTGCAATGTTCCGATTAATAATTTTTCATCACCGAATTCTATAACTCTTCCTGTTCCTATTATATGTATGAGTGTCCCGGTTTTAGTGATCATGCGGTAGTTCCATTCATCCGCTTTTTCGCTTTGTACTACTTTTTCGGCTGCCTTCGTCACGTATTCCCTGTCATCTGGGTGAACATGCTTATTAAATTCTTCCTTTGAGGGTTTAAATTCGTTTGGCATATATCCTATCAGGCGGTATAAATTATCTGAGTAAGAAAGGTTACCTGTTGTTAAGTTCAATGAATAGCTGCCCTGCAATGAGCTTTCCTCTGCCTGCTTAAAAGTTTCATTTTGAATGTGAAGCTGGTAAGAACGTTCCTTTACTTTAGTTTCTAAGGCTTCAGCGAAGTTTTTTTGTTGGGTAATGTCAGTATTTGTTCCTATCCATCGCTCAATAATTCCATTAGAATCTTTTATAGGATAGGCACGGGTTAGAAACCAGCAATATTCCCCGTCATATCTGCGCAGCGGAAAAGTCAGCTCAAACACTTCGTCTTTTTTCCACGCTTCTTTTACAAACTCCATCACCAGGTTAATGTGGTCTGGATGAAGTAATTTTTCCCATCCCCAACCTTCCATTT
>JBDSDG010000119.1:0-6518 GCA_039920685.1 Ferruginibacter sp. | reverse complement strand
TATCTATTGGCGGAACTATAACGGTTCAGGCTATGCCAAATGGCGGCACACTGGCTTCAGTTTCTATTTGCAGCGGGGGAAGCGGATCTATTACTGTTACGGGTCATTCAGGGACTATCATAAGCTGGGAATTTTCAACCGATAATGGAGCTACCTGGACAACAATAACCAATAATACTATTTCCCAGGCATTTACTAATGTAACTACTCCTATCTTATACAGGGTGAAAGTTGGAAATGGCTGCGGATATGTTTATTCAAATGCTGCTTTGGTCGGGATCAGGAATTACTGGACAGGAACAATAAATACTGATTGGAATACAGGTGGGAACTGGTCAGATAACCAAATTCCTTCCACAACCTGTGCAAATGTTTACATCCCAGGTGGCTCACCAAACGTTCCGATCTTAAGCAGTGGCACAGCTTCTATTGTTAATCTGTATATTTTCCCTGGCGCATCTTTAACCGTAAATAATGCTACCCTACAGATCGCAGGTGATATTAATAACGCCGGCATCTTTGATGTAACGAATGGCACGCTTGATTTAAATGGCACTTTTGTATCCCAGATGATAGGTGGAAGTTTGTTTACAACTAACAGTATAAAAAACCTGGTAGTAAGTAACGATGTAAGTATTTCAAGTGGATCAAATGAGGTTTTGAATATTACCGGTAAATTATCTTTTGGAACTTCCACTTCAACGCTTACCACTTCAGACAACCTGGTGATCAGGTCAACAGCCCTGGCAACAGCGAGTGTAGGGAAATTAAATAACGGGAATATAATAACAGGAAATGTAACTGTAGAGCGTTATATACCGAACCATTCAAAAGCATGGCAGTTCCTCGCTGTGCCGGTTGGTGGAACTCAAACTGTGAACGAAGCATGGCAGGATACGGCCACATTTGCAAACCAAAACCGTTACCCCGGATTCGGTACAATGCTAACAAGTCATGTACCCGGAGCCGTTAGCCTTGGCTTTGATGTGTTCACGCCTGCCGGGCCTTCCATAAAAGTTTATAATTCGGCCACGAATAACTATATCGGGATAGCAAGCACCAAATTCTTACCGATCACTAATCCTAAAGGCTATATGGTGCTTGTTCGGGGCGATCGCAGTGTGATTGCTTCTAACCAGGCAGCAACAGCAACTACCTTACATGTAAAAGGTAAATTGTATACTCCGGCAGATGCACCTGCCACCATGAACGTTGCTGCTGGTACGTTTGAATCTATAGGAAATCCTTATGCCTCTGCGATTGATTTCTCGCTTGTTTCTAAAACAGGCGGAGTTCAAACAGACTTCTTCTACATGTGGGATCCGAAGCTGACGACCACAACAGGCGCAGGAGCAAATTCGGCTTACGGCCTTGGAGGATTCCAGACATTTTCCTGGAATGGAAGCACATATAATGTTACGCCTGGTGGTGGAAGTTACAGTGGAACCAATAGGAACATTGAATCCGGCCAGGCCTTTTTTGTCAGGGCGCCATTTACAGCGGGAACAGTTTCTTTCAACGAATCCTGTAAAGTAGATGGCAGTAATAATGTGAACAGGATAACCAGTGATGTCATGCAATTACGTACAAGCCTTCACGTTAGTACCGCTGGCGGGCAGGTATTATTAGATGGTAACCTTGTTCAATTTGGCGCTTCTTTCTCAAACAGTGTAGATATGTACGATGCATTAAAGCTCAATAATTCGAGTGAGAATGTCGGACTTATGAGAAACGGTACTAAACTGGCTGTTGAGCGCCGTTCAGAGATCCTGTCAACCGATACCATATTCTTTAACCTTAGCCAGGTTAGAGTGCAGCAATACTCATTTGAATTTATTGCGACCGGACTTGGTCAGAGCGAGTTGACCGCGTTCCTGGAAGATAATTACCTGCATACCAGCACACCGGTAAACCTGGATGGAACCAGCAATTACAGCTTTAATATCATCAACGAGGCCGGCTCGTATGCTGCTGACCGTTTTAGGATCGTATTTAAAAAACTTGCTCCACTACCGGTAACAATTACCAGCATTTCGGCGAGCCGCAATACTGATAAGACAATCGCGGTAAGTTGGAAAGTGGAAAGTGAAACATCTATGCAGCTGTATACGGTAGAGCGTAGCGCAGATGGCAGGAATTTCAACGGGATCATCACAGCTGCCCCAACGGCGAATAATGGTGGAAGATCAGCTTATACAGTAACTGATATAAGTGCATTGAGCACTGATAATTTTTACCGCGTAAAAGCGCTTAGCCTGAGTGGTTTGGTACAATATAGTGCGATCGTAAAGATTGCACCACTAAGATCATTGCCTTCGATCGAAGTTTATCCAAACCCTGTAACAGGGAGGATCATTCAGGTAGAATTTACCGGCCAGGTTCCGGGAACATATAAGCTTTCATTGATAAACAACAACGGGCAATCGCAGTTTTTGACTGAAGTTTATCTAACAGATGCAAGGTCCACTCATGCTGCGAAACTGCCACAGGTAACAGCCTCAGGTATATATCGCTTGCAGATCACAGGGCCAGGTAACAGTGTAGTTGTAAAAACCGTCCATATAACAGAGTAACAATGACGTCTGTGCAAGAGCCGCCCGATTATCCAGGGCGGCTTTTTTCTATTTTGGGTAACTGTTCAAAACAACGACCTAAAATTTTGTCATGTCGCATAAATACCGGTAATTTGTAGTAGTATTTTTACTGTAATTTGAAATAATCCATTTCCATTCGAAATTCTTCCTTAACTGCTTTATGAAGATCCATTGACTAATATCATTGGAATTCTATCCGCTAACTTTTGGCATATTAACTTAATCTAATACTGTTTGAGGTCTATTTTACCCGGTAATAATATTGGTTATATTATTGCAGGCAACTAAAACAGACTACAAGCCGTAAATAGAAGCAAGTCTGAAACAACCATTAAAAAAATTGGCATGAAAACAACACTACCCGGTATATTTTTACGGCTATATAAAAGAGGTACAGTGGCTTTCCTTACAGCCGGTCTGGTTATGCTATCATTTGTTACAACTGCATCTACGTTACCTGTTGCAGTGATAACTCCTGCAACTGGAGGACTTAACATATCGGCCGATAAAGCATTAAATTCAACAACTCCGGCTTTTACAGCATTAACTGATATCGTGATCACAGAAGGCGCAGATGATGATATTAGCGCAGGAACAGGGATAACTTTGATTCTTACAGCTCCAACGGGGTGGAAATTTAATCCCGGAATAGGCTCAGTGTCAACTGGTGCCTCAATAGATGTAAGTAATGCATCTGTTAATATTACTGCAACAATAATTACCATTACGTTTGATGTCGCGGGTACTACCGGGCCAGATATAATTACCATTTCAGGAATAGAAGTTCAATCAGACAATGGTGCTTTGATCCCATCAGCAGGACAGCTTTATCAGGATACCGGCAATCCTGGTACTGCCGTGATCGCTTCTATAACGCCAACTTCTAATTCTGATGGAACAGGTGGAACTAATTTTGGCTCATTATCCCAAGATCCTGGTAAAGCTTCAAAACTTACATTCACAACTCAGCCTGGACTTGCTACCGTAGGAGCTGTTTTCGGTCAGCAGCCCGTTGTTGTAACACAGGACCAGTTCGGCACTTTTTCAACATTTAGTCTCCCGGCTTCACAAAATGTGGTTCTAAGCCTATCTGCCGGAACTGGCGTTCTTTCAGGAACTACAACCCTTGACATTGGCACTGCTGCGGGGAATGGTACGATATCCTTTACGGATCTCCAGATAAATCTCTCCGGGGTAAAAAAACTCATGGCAACTTCGGCACCACTGTCATCAGTAGAAACAAATGATTTCACGGTAGCAGCAGCAAGTTCCTCCACAAGTCTTACATCAAACGTTAATCCTTCGTGTTTTGGTTCTAATATAACGCTTACAGCTACTATCACGCCTTCCCTGGCAACCGGCACCGTTGAATTTTTTGATGGAGCTACTTCATTGGGAACGTCAGCAGTATCTGGTGGTATTGCAACATTGGTGATATCTACGCTTACTGCGGCAGTGCACTCGCTTACAGCTGTTTATTCCGGGGATGTGAGTTATGCTACATCCACTTCGCCTGCATTTATGCAAACAGTGAATGCAAAATCTACTGCACCCACATCTGCAACTGCAACACCTGCTACTATATGTGTCGGGCAAAGCAGTTCCCTTACACTCAATGGTGGTGGAGGCGGAACAAATACAGTGGTCACCTGGTATACAGCATCCTGCGGTGGAACTTTAGTTGGCACTGGTAATGGATTGTCAGTGAGCCCCGCAGCTACTACAACATATTTTGGCCGTTATGAAGATCCGGCACCATGCAGTTTCAACACAACATGTGTATCCGTTACCGTTACTGTGAATAAAAAGTCTGCAAATCCAACTTCTGCAACAGCAAGTCCAAATACAATTTGTAATGGCGGAACTATTACGCTCACACTATTTGGCGGAGGAGGTGCTGCTCCTTCCCCACAAACAGTTAGATGGTATTCCATCTCATGTGGTGTAGGACTTGTTGGTGTAGGAAACCCAAGTACCATTTCAGCTCCTGCATCCACAACAACTTATTATGGCCGTTATGAAAATGCGGCTCCATGTAATTACTTTACAACTTGTGCTTCTGTTACTGTAACTGTCAATCCAAGACCAACAGCAAACATTACCAGTGCAAATACCACCATGTGCAGGGGTGCCACATATAACATTACCGGTACTATAACGGCAACGGGTACATGGACTCTTACCTTAAGTGATGGAACTACCGGTACCGGAACCGGGAGTGGTACCTTCAGTATACCGGTCACTCCTGCCGCTACGACAACGTTTACTGTAAGTACACTGACAGATACAAAATGTGCATCAGTGCCCTCTGATCTCACGGGTAGTACAACAGTCACTTTAAAAACGCCTGTTGCCAGTGCTGGACCGGCACTAACAATGTGTTCACCCGGATCAACGACAATTGGAGGAACGCCTTCCGGATCGGGAAGTACTGGACCTTACACTTATGCCTGGTCACCCGCTTTGGGACTGAGCTCAACAACCGCATCAAATCCAACCGTAACTGCACCACCGGCAACTTTGCCGGCAACTTATACCCTCGTTGTCACCGATGCCGGGGGTTGCACATCTGTACCTTCCTCGGTTACAATTACCGTGTCCGGAGCTGTAACCAAGAACTGGATTGGTTCAGGTAGCAGCGGAAGTGGGCCTAATGGAGATTTTAATAATGGAGCCAACTGGAACCCTGCGGGTGTTCCTGGCCCTTGTAATGATGTGGTGATCAACCTAAGTTTTACAGGTACAACTATAAAGCTATCAGGTAATGCCACGATCAAAAGCCTGACAATGAGTGGCGCCTTCTCGATTGATATCCTGGATGTAGCAGCTAATACACTTACCATTTTAAACAATACCAGCATGACGGGTACTGCAACATCCATGCAGATGGGCGTAAATGACGCTTCCAGTGCAGGAGTTATTGATTTCGGAGGTGATGTTTCAATAGGTACAGCAGGGATCTCAATAGCTTCATTCATTGGCAATTCTAACAGCAAGCTGATATTCAGAAAGAATTTAACTATGGGTAGTAACGGTGCTGTATCCTCCGGATCAACCCCAGGCTCCGCCGAATTTTTAGGAACAGGTGCGCAATCGATCACGTGGAATTCAACACAAACTTCCAGGTTTAACAATGTGATCATAGGTGATGCATCGAATAACCCGGTAGTTACGCTCGGAGGGTCTCAAAAAGTTGGTAATTTATTGGGTAACCTCACTATAAATGGAAGTTCTACCCTTGACCTTACAACAAATCAATGGAACAGGAATACTGCGGGAGGAACCTTTCAAATGAACGGAACCTCTTTGCTAAAACTTGCCGGCGGGAGTTCAACCGGTGGGGTTGTTGCTCCAGGGAGTAATTTTCCTGGCGGATTCGCCCCATTCAGTTTTGCCCCAACAAGCACGGTTGAATATAACGGTGTAGTTGCACAAACTATTCATGATATACCGGTGTACGGAAACTTAACCCTGACCAATAACTCAATTAAAACGGCTGGGGGACCTTTGACAATTGTCAAAAATCTGTTGATAAATCCAGGGGCAACATTCAAGGCGAATGGAGCGACAGGCTGGGTGCATACAGTAGGAGGGAATTGGACCAACAACGGAACCTTTTCCTATGTGGGAGGAACGATCAATACTGTTAGCTTTAATGGAAATACGAATGCCATCGTCGCAGGAACTTCAACTACTGGATTTTACAGGGTTCGGGTAGATAAGGGTAACAACATATCTACTATTCTGGATGTTGGAACAGGCGCAGCTTTGGTAATAAGTGTGGCTGATTCGGTGAATTACCAAAGTGGTTTAATGAGGATCCAACCATTACTTACTTTTAATGAAAGCGGGACTGGTCCGAAGATCTCTTCCCCCGCAGGAATTCATATAAATGGAGGTACTTTTAACCTGTTAGGAAGTTCC
>JBDSDG010000118.1:0-28343 GCA_039920685.1 Ferruginibacter sp. | reverse complement strand
AGGTAAGTGGTAAGGCAATCCTTGTGGAAGATGATGAGGATGAGTTGTTCTCTATTAGCAACTATTCAACTGGAACAGTGGGCAAGCTGCTGCTCATTAAAATGAAGATCATGCAGGCTGAATATTTTGAAAGCAAACCATCAACAAAAGAAACGTGGACAGATAAGATCAAAGTTGCCTTCAATCATATATTCTTACCACCTTCCCATAAGGTTTACGATTTCTCTTAAAACTCAATATATATTTCGGATATAAGAATCACCAGGCGAGTTTAAGGCAAAAAATAATAAATTAAAACCTCCGGCAACGGAGGTTTTTTTATGGTCTCTTAAGTTTTGGCCTTAAACTTTTGAATAGCATTTCGTGAGAAGTCGCTTAATATAAGCCTGCCGCTGATCATTGCCCTCTCTTTTAATAAGGTATCCCAATGCTCTGTGCCTTTCCAGCTTATTTTTTTAAGCTCAGCCATTGCCTCAGGATTTGAATGTGCAAGGTTGTGTGAAAGCCGTTGAACCGCCTCATCCATATTCTCAATATTTTCATGCACCTCTGCAAACAAACCTTTTTTCTTAGCCCATTCGCTGTTGCGCCACATGGTAGCGTCAATAGCCAATGCAGTAAATGCAGTATTGCCGATCTTTCTTTCAACAACCGGGCCCACAACAAAAGGGCCAATGCCAATTGCCAGTTCACTTAATTTAATATCGGCATTTACATGTGCAATGGTATAATCGGCAGCACAAGCAAGCCCCACTCCACCACCTACGGCTTTACCCTGGATGCGGGCAATAATGAATTTCGGACATTTGCGCATTGCATTGATCACATTTGCAAATCCGTTAAAAAATTTCAAGCCTTCATGCTCTGTTTTTATTTGCAACAGTTCATCGAAAGAGGCCCCTGCACAAAATGTTTTCTCGCCTGCGCTTTTTAGCACGATTACCCTTGTTTCTTTATGCGTTCCTGCAAAATGGATCTCCTGCGAAAGTTCTTCCAGTATTTTTCCCGGAAGCGAATTGCTTTGTGGATGGTAAAACTCGATCGTTGTGATACCGTTATGGGTTTCAGAATTCACAAATCCTTCCTGTATCTGTCTAAGCATAAAATGTAATTATATTTTCTTTTTCATTTCAACCATTGTCAGAATCGTTCCTACGCCAACTGCTTCATCCAGATCATCAAATATCTCTACATACCATTTGACAATACCTTTTGGTATTTCGCTGCCGCGAACCATTGGAACGTCCGGATTGTTTTCCTTTAATTCCTGTGCTGCTTTTTCTTTACATGTGAACCGGATATAAATTGATGAACCTGCATAAACTGGTTTGGTGAATCGAAGTTCGTCAATTCCATAATTTAATAGAACAGGATTTTTTTCAAAGCTATTAACAAAGAGGCCTGCTGCGGCACTCATAATAAAATAACCATGAGCCACTTGTTGATCAAACATTGTACCCGCGAAATCAGTGGTTTTGATATGGGCATAAAAATGATCACCACTTAACTCTGCAAACTTATCAATGTCTTCAGAAGTAATAAGCCTTTTTTCTGTTACGATCTGGTCTCCAATAACGAGTTGCTCAAAATATTTTTTAAATGGATGGATCGAATCATTGAAGCCTTTTGCGTGGGGCTGGTATGTATTGCTGATGGCTGTTATCATGGTTGGAGAACCCTGGATCGCAGTACGTTGGAGATAATGCCTGATCCCTCTTAAACCACCCATCTCTTCACCACCGCCCGCGCGGCCAGGACCTCCATGTACTAAAAGAGGAAGCGGTGAGCCATGACCTGTACTTTCTTTGGCACATTCATTATTCAATACCAGTATCCTGCCATGGTGAGATGCAGCACCAATCACATACTGCCTTGCCAGCAAAGGATCTGCGGTAACGATAGAGGAGCATAAACTACCTTTTCCTTTCTTACTTAATTCGATAGCATCGTCCATATTTTTATATGGCATGATAGTGCTAACCGGGCCAAATGCCTCCACATTATGCGCTTCTTCTGCTGCAAAAGGCTTTTCATTCATCAATAACAGTGGACTTATAAATGCGCCTGCGTTTGCATCAGCGTCCAGTACATTTACGCTATCCATAGATCCATAAATAATAGAAGACGAAGCCAGTAATTTTTGCACCTGGGTCTTTACTTCTTCTCTTTGGGAAAGGCCAGCGAGAGAACCCATTCTTACTTTTTCATTTAACGGATTGCCAATTGTGGTTTTACCTAATTCTACCGCAACAGCTTTCCATACATCTTCCATTTTATTCCCGGGAACAAATATGCGGCGAATTGCTGTGCATTTTTGTCCTGCTTTTACAGTCATTTCTTTTTTTACCTCGCGAATAAAAATATCCCATTCCGGTTTTCCGGGAGCAACGTCTTCCGCTAAAACTATACAATTCAGTGAATCTGCTTCCATGTTGAATGGAACACTTTCGCTAAGAATGACAGGATGTGATTTTAATTTTAAACCTGTTGAAGCAGAACCAGTGAATGTTACTACATCCTGTGATCCCGTGAAATTTAAAATATTACCTGCGCTTCCGCATATTAATTGCAGCGCACCTTCGGGTAAAATATTTGAAGCAGCGATCTCTTTCACCACTGCTTCGGTTAAATAACAAGTAACACTGGCTGGTTTAACTACTGCAGGTACACCTGCCAGTAAATTAACGGCGATCTTTTCAAGCATACCCCACACAGGAAAATTATATGCATTTATATGAATCGCAACCCCTTCTTTTGGGACAAGGATATGATGTCCCATAAATGTGTTTTGCTTACTCAATGAAATCGGATCGCCATCAAGTGCAAAGGTTTCATCTGGCAATTTTCTTCGGAGTGAGGCATTTGAAAATAAATTTCCTATCCCACCTTCTATATCTATCCAGCTATCGATCCTAGTAGCCCCTGTTTGGTAACTGATATTATAAAATAATTCTTTCTTTTCAAGTAAATGAAGGGCTAACGCTCTCAGCATTCGGCCTCTTTCCTGGAATGTCATTTTGCGGAGAGCAACGTTTCCTTTCTGCCGGGCATAGTTTAAAATCGATTCAAAATCCAGTCCGTCAGTTGTTGCAATTGCAATGGGTTCACCAGAAACGGCGTTATACAATAACTGTCCATCACCATCGCCCTCTATCCATCTCCCTGTTATATAATTACCTAATTTTTGCATATTATTTTTTGTCAGCCCAAAGCTATGAAATGAAAAGAAAAGGTAATTTTAAAATCCCCTGTCAAAATGATGGGATTACCCGCACCGGCTTTATATGCCAGTTTTACATTAGTAACGGGAGAGCGGTATAATCAATCGGGATGGTGCTCGAATTGCCGCAAATGATGAGTAACATGCTTGTAGTGTAATAATACCCATTCTTCAAAATCCAGGGGCCCGAATACTGGGTGACTGGTTTTTTTACCGGGTGCATTTTTAAAATACTCTATAAAAGAATCGATTGCCGCCCGGAGTTCGTCAACAGCTATACCATAAGAAACGTATTTTAATGGAAGAGGATCTTCTCCCAGCACGGAAGCCGGTGCTTTTGTATTTTCCCTGAATTGCTTGTCACTTAACAGGAATTCTTTGTATTTGGGCAAATGTTCCTCCGGGGTAACAAGGTCAAAAATGATCTTTTCAGTAGATACGTTGAAAAAATCAGCTAAATGCTCAACCATTTGTTGTGCACTCATTTTGCCCCAATTACGGTTAGCATCCGAGAGTTTATCCAGGTGTGAAAAGAGATCATTCTTTATAAAAAACAATTTTTCTTCCTGCATCTTGATGAGAATAGGTATTTGTATGATTTACTTTACCTGGCGTAGTTCCTTTTCCTGGAGACATTTATCGATCACTTGACACAGCGCTTCAAAAATTTCATTAACGGATCCTTCCCCGTTAACCATAACAACCTTTCCAAATTTTTTGTAATGGTCAGCAACAGCCGCAGTTTTCGTATGATACTCTATGATGCGAGCCCGGATAACATTTTCATTGTCATCATCGGTGCGACCGCTTGTCTTTCCTCTTTTTTCTAACCTATGAACCAATTCATCTTCGCTTACATCCAATGCAAGCATTACACAAATACAGCTCTTTCTTTCAGCAAGTAATTTATCTAGCGCTTCTGCCTGGGTTGCAGTGCGAGGAAAACCATCAAACAAGAACCCCTTACTTAAAAGATCCGCGTCAAGTGCGTGCCGGATCATGCCAATAACGACATCATCAGGAACAAGCTGGCCCTTATCCATCACCTTTTTTGCTGCCTGCCCCAAAGGTGTCTTTCGTGCAATTTCTGTACGAAGTAGGTCGCCGGTACTTAAATGCTTCAATCCATACCTGGAAATCAGCTGCTCGCTTTGCGTACCTTTTCCACTACCCGGGGGACCGAAGAGTATTAAATTGAACATAAATCTTACTAAACTTAGCGTTGAAAATCCTAGCCTATATAATTATAACAGCTTCAAAGATAATTAAGCATTTTAAGAAATCAGCGTCCACTAGCCTAAAATGGCAGCTGCTGACAAAAAATCAAAGCTTTGATAAGTAAATATAATATTCACCAGACAATTTCTTTGATATTTTTCACTTGCTTCATAATTTGAAATTAAAGGATGAGTTTTACCGGAAAAAAGCTGCCTGACTGTTAATTGAATTATCCTTCTACTTTTTGTTATCAGCATGCTAACAAGTACATTTGTCACGAACCAGCATGAAATAAAAAATTTTTATGGCCAAACTGAAACTTAGCCAGCTTGCGGAAACCCTTATCGCTTCAGAGATCGTTCGCCTGGGGGCTACTATTAAAGAAAAGATAGTGGCTGGCGCACAGATCTATAATTATACCATTGGCGATTTTGACCCTTCTATGTTTCCCATTCCGTTATTACTACAGGAAGAGATCGTTCATGCTTATAAAAATGGAAAAACTAATTATCCTGCGGCTGAAGGTGAATTGAAACTCAGGAAAGCGGTGGCAGAATTTATTAATAAGGAACAGGGGGTTAATTATTCACCAGAGGAAATACTGATTTCCGCAGGAGGAAGGCCCCTGATCTATTCTCTTTACAGAACAATTGTTGATGAACATGATAAAGTGATATACCCGGTTCCTAGCTGGAACAACAATCATTATATCCATTTCACTCATGGCGAGCACATCGTTATTGAATGCACCAAAGAGAATAATTTTATGCCACGTGCTGAACAGATCCGTCCCCATATAAAGGGAGCCACATTGGTAGCACTTTGTTCTCCATTGAATCCAACTGGTACAACTTTTATTAAGGAGGAGCTGGAAAGTATATGCGATCTTATCATTGAGGAAAATAAAACACGTAAGGAGGAGGAAAAAAAATTATACCTGATGTTTGACCAGATATACTGGACCCTTACATTCGGTGAGACCAAACACTATAATCCGGTTCAGCTACGCCCTGCAATGAAAGAGTTTACGATTTTTATTGATGGCATAAGTAAAGCATTTGCAGCTACAGGTGTAAGAGTTGGTTGGGCAATAGGCCCCCAGGAGATCATGGTAAAAATGCGTTCATTGAATAGTCACATCGGAAGTTGGGCACCAATGGCTGAGCAACACGCAGTGGCAAATTTTATTAACAATGGATCAGCAGTTGATAGTTACCTGGTAGAATTTAAAAAGGAAATAGAACTGCGACTAAAAAATATTTATGAGGGATTTCAACAATTAAAACAGGAAGGATTTGCTGTAGATGCCATCATTCCACAGGCTGCAATATATCTAACGGTACAGGTTAACCTTGTTGGCAAAACTACAGCAGGAGGAAAATTGTTAAACGAACAGGCTGATGTCACAGAATACCTTTTAGATGAAGCTAAACTTGCAATTGTCCCTTTTAGTTCTTTTGGCGCGGGTAAAGGGAGCAATTGGTATCGAATCAGCGTAGGCTGTTGTAAGAAAGAAGAGATCAATTCTTTATTACAAAATTTAAGGGAAGCTTTAAAGAAGCTCGCATAAAAAAACCCTTTATAAAAAGGGCGATTAAATTTTTTAGTTCTTATTATTTAGGAAAACAAACGCCTGGTCTTTTTTCCGGCGGATCGTTTTTTTAATATCAAAAGGCTTGTTGGTGATCTTATACTTATTAAGGTCCAATATTTCATGGGCCAATACAAAATTATCCAATCGCTCTACATTAAACAATAATTCATGAAGCCATGCCACCTCATGCTCGATGGCCTGCGGAGTCATTAATTCCTGCTTGAATAATACCAGTAGATCCCGGTTTGAGTTGTTCATAGCACATCAACAATTTATTCTACCTGTAACCTACCATACCTTGTTTATTAGGGCAACCGCAATGTCCTTTTTTTGAAGAAGAACAACTGGTGACCAATAAACAGGTGGCAATTAAAAGCAGTAATGTTAACTTATTTATTCGTTGCATCAGATTCAGATTCCTAAATTAAACTATTTTCACAAACAAATATTGCTCTCTTTTACTGATTGTGGAAAATATTAACAAAAATCAATCCTCACTACGTGTTTTAGTGGTTCCTTTAGACTGGGGAATTGGGCATGCTACTCGTTGTATTCCAGTAATTAATGCACTGAATAGACTTGGAGTTACAGTGTATGTTGCGGGTGAAGGGCCCATTGTTAAAATATTGGAGAAAGCGCAAGGCAATCACGTAATTTTACCATTGAAAGGGTACAGCATAAAGTATAGTTCTTTTAAGGCATTCTTCTTCCTAAAACTGATACTTCAATTCCCGAAAGTCCTTGCTGTTATTAATTGGGAACACCTTTGGTTAAAGAAAATAGTAAAACAGCATCAGATAGATGCAGTTATATCAGATAACAGGTTTGGATTATACCATCCACAGATTCCTTGTATATTCATTACCCACCAGCTTTTCATAGAAACAGGCAATCAATTCTTCAACAATCTGGCGCAAAAGATCAATTATCAATATTTAAAAAAATTTACCGAATGCTGGATACCCGATGTAGCGGGAAAAAATAATCTTGCCGGAAAGTTATCTCATCCGGTAAAATTACCTGCTATCCCCGTTAGGTATCTGGGAATATTATCAAGATTAAAAAGGATAACAGTTGAAGAAAAGCACGGCCTGCTAATATTGCTTTCAGGACCCGAGCCTCAAAGATCAATATTTGAAAACATCTTATTGGCAGAGATCGAAACGCTTACAACAAAAGTAACATTGGTGAGGGGATTACCGATGGGTGGCAAAAAGATACCTATTCGAAATGAATATTTGTTAGTTCATGATCACCTCCCATCAGAAGCATTAAGTGAACTCATACAACGTTCGGAAAATATTATTGCACGGTGTGGATACTCAACAGTCATGGATCTCATTGCATTAAAACAGAAAGCGATCCTTGTGCCGACTCCCGGACAAAGCGAACAGGAATATCTGGCAGGTCACTTATTAAAAAACAAAATGTTCTTTACCTGCCCGCAGGAAAATTTTTCTTTACAAAAATGCCTAAGCTCGGCCTGGGCTTTTCAGGCCATAGAAGTAAATCACCCGGTTGATGCTAATGAAAAAATTATTGCTGATTGGATAAATGGATTAAAGAAAGTTGTCATCGCTTCGCAATGATAATTCCTTTTTCATTTTTTTTACTGCTACCTACAACACTTGTACTTCCTTCAGCATGAAAGAGGAATCCAGGGCCTTTAATTTTTTTAACCTGCTCAATTATGCATTTAAAACTCAAAGCGCCTTCACAAAATACCAGCTCACTTAATTCAAATTTCTTAATTAATTGTGGAATGTTCTCCATTGTGCCGATATGAATACCTTTACCAGTATTACCTGGGGAGATACGGCCTTTAAAGATCATCGGGCGAACGGAGTGTTTCATTAACCTTATCATTTCTTCAAAGCGATGTTGTTCTGCAATCACTGCTACATGCATCATGGATGAATGTTCATGATAATGGCCAGATACATTTTTCCAACCTGTTTTTATATGAGCCAGGAAACTACTGCCGAAAATTCCAAACTTCATAAGTAAATAACTGGCCCGGTTCTGTTTATAATGTTTCGCAATGAACAGTTTCATTGCAGCATAAAATAATTCTACATACCTGGCTGTTGCACGGTGTGTACTTTCACCTTTAAAATGTATGATACTTGTATCCGCAAAATAATAATTTACATAACCTGCTTTCTGAATACGGTAGCTAAGATCGATGTCTTCACCATACATGAAATAATCTTCGTCGAATCCTTTTGCATTGTTTAAACAAGCACGGTTTAGCATCATGAATGCGCCTGCAACAATATCCACTTCATTTGTCTGATGTTCATGTAAATGACCGGCATAATATTGAGAAAATAGTTTTGATGAAGGAAACAAGGAAGCAAAGCCGCCCATTTTAAAAAACGATGCAAGTGGAGTGGGTAATGACCTCTTACTTTCCCGTAAAAATTTTCCGCAGCCATCAATCATATGAACACCGAGGGCTCCACATTTTTTTGTTGATGTTAAAAAATCAATGCATTTTTCCAGGCAATCCTCGGGTAATATAGTATCAGGATTTAAAAATAAAATATGATCTCCATGTGTTTCACTTATGACACTGTTATTAGCCCTGGCAAAACCCACATTTATCTCAAGCCACCTAAACTTAACAAAAGGAAATCTTTCCGTAAGGTACTCCTTGCTCCCATCTATAGAATTATTGTCCACGACAAATATCTCTGCCTGGATATTTGAACAGGCCCTTTGCACAGAATGCAGGCATTGTTCTAAAAAATACTTTACATTATAATTTACTATGATGATGGATAATTCCACTTATCGATTTAGTGTACGAAATACGAGCATTTCCCGCATTCGTCAAAATATACCCGCTCACAAAGTTGAAGTGTACAAATTTTATCGGGAACTATATACTTTATAAGCGGAGGCAGTTTATTTATACAATTACTTAACTGCGTGGGCATTATCTGTATCGGGGTTATCTTTGCGTCATGTTAAAAACCACACTGATACATGCGGTACATGCTGGCGCTGAGCAATTAAAGCATTTTTTTAATGGAGAGTTTATCATTTCAAATAAAGAAGGTGTGAATAACCTGGTGACTGAAGCTGATCATGCAGCAGAAAAAGCGATCATACATGTTATCCGGGAAAATTTTCCAGGCCATTATATCTTAAGTGAAGAAAGCGGTGAAATAAAAACAAATAGTGAATTTAAATGGATCATAGATCCAATTGATGGCACGGTAAATTTTAGCAATGCAATTCCATTGTGCTGTGTAAGTATTGGATTGGAAAAGTGTGGGGAAATGATCATGGGAGCAGTATACAATCCGTTAATGAACGAATTTTTCTTTGCAGAAAAAGGATCAGGGGCTACATTAAATAATAAGCCCATATCGGTAAGTAAAAAAAATTCTGTGGTAAAAAGCTGCCTGGTTACAGGGTTTCCATATACATACCTGGATATGGCCAACGGACCGATCCAGGTATTTGAAAAACTGGTAAGGAAAGGAGTTGCTGTTCGCCGCCTGGGAAGTGCAGCCATCGATCTCTGCTGGGTAGCCTGTGGAAGATTCGATGGATTTTATGAGCACAACTTACATGCGTGGGATAGTGCCGCAGGATACCTGGTAGTACAGGAAGCCGGTGGCTGCGTCACAGATTTTAAAGGCGTAGATTATTCACCCTATCAGCCGCAAATTCTTGCAACAAATGGAATGATACACGATGAATTACTTAGCATTGTGAACGGTGGAGCGATCACTGTCACTACATGATAAGGACTGATCAATTTTATCCTGATATCTTACATACATAATCATTTGAAAATAATATTGCATAATGGCTGAAAATAACCGTACAGAAATTTCATCGATGGGAGAATTTGGATTGATCGATCACCTGACCAACAGCAATGATCTCAAAAATGTTTCTACTGTTGTTGCGGTAGGCGATGATGGCGCTGTGATCGATCATTTCGGACGACAAACAGTTCTCTCAACAGATTTATTACTTGAAGGTGTTCATTTTGACCTGTCCTATACCCCACTCAAACATCTTGGATATAAATCCGTGGTGGTTAATTTAAGCGATATCTATGCTATGAACGCCACGCCTACACAGGTGTTGATAAGTATTGCATTCAGCAACCGTTTTAGCCTGGAGGCATTGGAGGAATTTTATGCGGGAGTTTACGCTGCATGTAAAAAATATGGAGTTGACATGGTTGGCGGGGATACCAGCACCTCTCAAAAAGGATTAATAATTAGTGTTACTGCTATCGGTGAGGTAGCACCTAATAGTTATGTAACCAGGAAGGGTGCAAAAGTTAATGACCTTATTTGTGTAAGCGGAGATCTTGGAGGAGCTTTCCTGGGATTGACATTGCTTGAAAGGGAACGAAAGATATTCGAGGAGACAGGTGCCCAGCCTGATCTTGAGGGGCAAGCATATATCGTAGGAAGATTATTGAAACCAGAAGCACGGAACGATATCATTGAATATTTTACCGAAGCAGAGTTAATGCCGACAAGTATGATCGACATAAGTGATGGCCTTAGCAGTGACCTTCTGCATATTTGCAAACAAAGCAATACAGGTTGTGTATTGTACGAAGACAAACTCCCTTTCCATGATGAAACAAAGGAATTCGCTTATAAATTAAAGTTAGATCCGACAGCATGTGCTTTAAGCGGCGGAGAAGAATATGAATTGTTGTTTACTGTAGCACAATCCGATTTTGAGAAGATCAAGATGAACCCCGCTATCACCATCATAGGATATATGACCGATGTTTCTGATGGGAAAAAGTTAATAACCCGGGGTGGTAACAAACATGATCTTGTTGCCCAGGGCTGGAACCATATTCAATCATGATCGCTACAATAATTCAACCTGCCGATCATACAATTTAAGACCGCTTCTAAAATCTGTACAGCAGAAATGTGGTTGTTGATATCTTTCAAACACCTTGAAAAAAGAAACATAGGTTTGCCTTGCTTATTGAATAACGGTGAAATATTATTGCTGTATGAAAGGAACAATATCTTTCCCCAAAAATTTGTCTGAAATAAAATATGATAAGAATTCCCTTTGGGGTCAAGTACCACCTGTAAATAAGTGTATGGATTTTTAATATCAAATTGATTTGCCAGCATATCTTCAATAACATCCTTAGGTAAACTAACCGGCGTATAATTGGAAATAATTACAACTGCAGGCTTTATTAATGACAATTCACCTCTTGTAAATTCCTGTGCAACCAACTCTGAACGGAACAGGATCAACAATATATAACACAATATTTTAGTCTTTGAAATCTTCATCTCTCTTTCACTCATCATTCTGCAGACTGCACCAGTCCACTGTTTCCAAAAAATATATCATTATTCGATCATTACCTGCTAATTGTAAGTTAGCAGCGGCGATTCGATTCTTATTGTTTACAGGTTGCCAATTTGATGTATGTTCGGTTCGGTCAAATATGCTGCATGAAAATCCGATACCATTCTGACAGAGAAATCTTTTATCGGCTATTTCAATATAAACGGGGGATAATGATCCTTCCTTAAGATTGACAGATGTAAACTTTGTGCCCTTAACCATTTCATCCCACACTGACGCCTTTAATGTAACTACATCCCGGGCAGCTAATTTTAAAATCGTGAATGCTTGTGAATCAATAATAGCCATGAAAGCGTTTTGAGAATAACAATTGATTGAGATAAAATTTATTATAAGTATATAGATAATTACTTTTTTCATGCTCCAGATATGAGGAGATAAAATTGATACTAATTGTTTCTGCCAGGAACATTTTGTACTAATGTATCTTTTGTGCAGCGGTAACTTTCTTCACCAAAGTTGTTGTAAGCGCAATTGCAAAAAAAAATCCACATAATTACCAGGGTAAATAAACAGTTGTAAACAACCTTTTTTCTCCCTGTTTTGATGGGAAATGAACTTTTTAATTTATAATATGCCCGGTAAGTTTACAGTTAAAATTTATGAATATGAAAAAGAACAAGCATGCAAGCGCCTCCTATAAATTCCGGATCGGAAGCAATATCCGCAAGTGGAGAAATTTAAAAGACATCAAGCAAAAAGAACTTGCAGTTGCCCTGGAATTATCAGAAGCAGCTGTAAGCAATATTGAAAACGACATTACCAATCTTACCGTTGGACAATTAGAAGATATTTCCATCGCATTAAATGTTTCGATCGAACAGCTGCTATCGGACCCGCAGGACAAGTACCGCAGTTATATGACTTACGGACAACCCATGAAGGAAGATGAACATCGTGTTGTTGAAAAAGAATTGATAAACGCAGTAATTCAAAGTTTAGAAAAAAAAGATGAGCAACTACAGTCCATGATGCAACATTTCGTACATACCATGAACGAATTATTGCATCATGAGAAGTCATTCTTTAATTCTTCCAAACAGGTAGCCTCCCGGGCGTAAATGGTGTTCCATTCTGTTCCATCAGGTTCTCAAGCTGGGTAGCCTGGTCGCTAACTGCCCGAAGGTCAGTAAGAATCTTATTGAAGGAGGCAGAAGCAACAGCATAAGAGCGTTCATAGGTAATGGTCGGGGCCATTGTAGTACTCCAGAGCCCACCCGATATATCGTCTATTCTTGAGCGTAAGGAAGTTGGCCCGACAGATTCATATCTTCCCCTTAACGGATCGCCATTCAGTGATCGGTTAATAACATCAAGTTTCTGCTCAATATCGAGGATCTTTTCATAAGTATTTAATGGCAATGCCGGTGTTTGTAAAGCAGCTTTTTTATAATAAGGGATCTTTGCTTGTAATTCGCTCCTATATGCATTAGCGCCAGTTACAGCCCGAAGCAGTTCGGCTACCTTTTTATTGAATGCATCCACAATAACCCTGTCACCCCTGGCCATTGCCGTTTTATCCAGGGCCTCAGTTTTAAATGATTTTGGAGAAACCAGTTCACAGAATCTGCCATCCTGGAATTTGCTTAATGATACCTTATAGGTTCCAGGCACAACCATATATCCTTTTTCTTCAGAAGCCCATGGCACCGAATTGTCAAATGGAGTTAATGAAAGCGCTCCGAATGACGCATACCTGAAATCCCAGACGATCCTGTTCACTCCTTTCGAGATATCCTTCTTTATTCTTCTTATAACATTGTTTTCTGCATCCATTATAGTGAATAACAGGTATGCATCAGGCTGCAACGTTTCCTTTCGTAAAGAATCAATTACAGGCATATCGAAATCTTCTCCCTTTTTTTGTTTTTCCTTTTCTGAATCTCTTCGTTTTTGCGCAAGTGTTTTGTACTCATCTTTTATATAATAGGTGAACACTGCCCCGATCTGCGGATTTGGAGTTGTAAAATAACCATCCCCCTGGAACCCTTTGCCACTATATCCTAATGGGCTTGCTTCAATATACATCTCTGCATCTTTCACCGGGAAAATATATGCAGGACTTTGCAAAACATTCTTATCAAGTTTTCTCAAAGGAGAATAATCGTCAAGGATGTATATTCCTCTGCCAAAAGTTGCAACCACAAGATCATTTTCTCTTTGCTGGATCTCCATATCCATGATCGCCTGTGGAGGAATTCCTCCTTTTAATTGAATCCATTCCTGGCCGCCGGTGTTTGTAAAGAAAACGCCGAATTGTGTTCCTGCAAATAACAGTTCAGGGTCTATATGATCCTCCACTATGGAATACGTACTTCCCTTAGTGGGTAAGTTATTATTGATTGAAACCCAGGACTTACCACCATCCTGGCTTTTAAATAAATAAGGCTTATAATTTCCTCCATTAAAATTTTCAAATGCAACATAAACAACCTGCTTGTTATGTGTTGATAAAACAATGCTGCTTATGCGTGCATAATCAGGAAGGCCTGCAGGAAGCAAACACTTTGTCCAACGCTTTCCTCCATCTGTAGTAAAATGTAAAAGCCCGTCCCCTGATCCTGCAAATATTAAATTTTCATCAAGCGGAGATTCCGCGATCGCCGAGATCTGGGCCATTGAGCTCTTAGTGGTCAGTTCATCCATACTCCAGATACGGTTCATCAGTTTCTGCATTTTCTTTGGGACACCACGCGTAAGATCTCCGCTTACATCATCCCATGAATTTCCCTGGTCATTTGTACGCAATAATTTATTGGCACCGAAATACAGGCGCTTATTATCATGTTTCGATATTAACAATGGCGAGCTCCAATCAAAACGATATGCTGAATCATTCAGTTCAACGGGCTTTATCGGCAATTCCTCTCCCGTCCGCTTATCAAAACGAACAAGCCCTCCATTCTGCGATTGTGCGTAAACGTAATTGTTATCCTTCCAATCAACCTGCGATTCAAAACCATCGCCGCCGGTAGTAATGAACCAATCGCTATTCGCAATTCCAGCAATATTCCGGGTGCGGGATGGACCGCCAAAACTGCTGTTATCCTGGGTGCCTGCATACACATTATAAAATGGCAGGGCGTTATCAGTTGTTATTTTATATATTTCAGCAATTGGCAGATTGGCTTTGAATAGCCAGGACTGCGCACCGTCCCACGACTCATATACTCCTCCATCACATCCGCCGATCAGGTGATCAGTGTTTGCCGGATCGATATATAGAACATGATTGTCGACGTGTTTATATTTTTCTCCAAGATTCTTCCATGTTTTTCCTCCATCATCAGTTACTTTATTAAATACATCCATGCTATAAACACGATCTGCATTTTTTGGATCACAGAATATATTTTGCATATAAAACGGATAGGAAGAAATATATCCGTTCTGTTTTGTCCAACTGGCACCCCGATCCTTGCTCTTATAAAACCCGGCTTCTTCCTTGGCCTCTACAATAGCATAAAGTATGTCAGGATTTACAGGTGAAACAGCCATGCCTATTCTTCCAACATCATCAGCAGGCATACCCTTCATGATCTTTATCCATGTGGCACCACTATCAACAGTCTTATAGATTGCACTTTCAGCGCCACCACGAATCCCAGAATATAAGTTTCTCATCCGCTGGTGAGCTACTGCATAAAGTGTGGCAGTGGACCGCGGATCCATGTGAAGTTCATAGCAACCGGTATAATCACTTATGTGTAATATTTTTTTCCATGTATTGCCTCCATCTGTTGTTTTAAATACACCTCTGTCACCACCTTCATTTCTCAAAGACCCATAAGCAGCAACATAAACTGTTTTTGAATTGTTCGGATCAATAATAATATCTCCTACCTGGTCGGAATTTTTTAATCCCATATTCTTCCAGCTCTTTCCACCATCTTCGCTTTTATAAACACCATCCCCATAGATTACATTGTTTTGATTATCGTTCTCTCCTGTGCCAACCCAAACAACATTTGAATTAGATGGATCGATCTTAACCGTTCCCATTGAATACGAAACCTGTCCATCAAAAACAGGAGAAAAGGATGTACCGTTATTGGTCGTCTTCCAAAGTGACCCGTGGCCTGAAGCAACATAATATTCTGCCTTATTATTTGGATTCACAGCAATATCTACAACCCTGCCGCTTGTAAGTGCGGGCCCAATACTTCGAAATTTAAGGCCGGCAAGAGAGGCGTTTTTTAATGAATCAGACGAGGACGGCTTATTTTCCTGGGCAATTACATTAAAGCTGATCATTAAGAAGAGGAAATAAAAACCGGTTTTTTGAATGTGCATGCAAGTATGTTTTGGAAATAAAAATCAAAATTTACTAAATTTTTAATGGAATTGATATTCATTGTTATAAACGGGCTTTATATGTTTTACGTAGTATAGATAATATATAACGTTTATTCCTCGAAACCGTTCATACAATACAGAGACCATCGCAACCAGGTTCTATGTGTTTTTCTTAACTTAATTATAATTAATTTCAAACCATCATCATGATGTGAGTATGAATAGAAACCTGGCACCTGTATCTTTTATAATTATCTGCTTTTTTTATTCCTGCACGGTCAATAAAAATTATAATGGCTTTAAAAAATATCCACGGGAGGTCCTGGAGAAAGATTATACGTTATTACGAACAATTTTAGAAGAAAAGCATCCGTCATTATATTGGTATACCAGTAAGGATAGCATGGATATTTATTTCTCAAAATACTATAATGCGATAAATGATAGCATGACAGAGCAACAATTTGCCTGGCACGTATTGGCGCCTTTGGTTGATAAGATACATTGTGGACATACAAGCGTGGGTATGAGCAAAGGCTGGACAAAATGGGCACAGGGAAGAAGGTTTCCTTCATTCCCGTTATTTATGAAAATATGGAATGATACAATGTCTGTAATTGCAAACCTTGATCATAAAGACAGCATCTTCAAACGTGGTACACTGGTAACATCAGTAAATGGAATATCAACAGATGCCCTTATAAAAAGAATGTTTGATTACCTGCCGGAAGACGGACATGCCAATAATATCAATTACATTAGGATGAGTGCAAACTTCCCTTATTATCACCGCAATATTTTCGGGCTCAGTAAAAAGTATACTGTTGGATCTGTCGACAGTAATGGCGTTGCAAGAATAGACACCTTGCCAGTATATATCGCACCAAAGGATTCTATTATTAAAGATAGTCTTACCCGGATCGAGCGAAAAAATATGCCGAAAGAAAAGAGGATCGCTGAGCATCGTTCGCTTAAAATAGACACCAGCGGTAAGTTTGCGGTAATAACATTAAATACTTTTAGCAACGGAAGGCTGAGAAGCTTTTTCAGGAGATCTTTCAAGAAAATGCGAAAAGAACATATCAGCAGCCTTGTACTTGATATCCGAAGTAATGGCGGCGGGCGTGTAGGCTTGTCTACTTTACTTGCAAAATATATTTCCAGGCAACCATTTAAGGTTGCGGACACTATCTTTTCTAAAGCCCGGACGCTAGGCCCTTATTCAAAATATATACAGGGCAGGTATTTGAATAATATTCAAATGTTCTTCATATCAGGAAAAAGGAATGATGGTTTATTTCACATGCGCCACATGGAAGAAAAGCTTTTGAAACCAAAAATAAGAAATCATTATAACGGGGAGGTGTATGTGCTGATAAACGGCCCTACTTTCTCTGCTGCTTCATTGTTTTGTAATGTGATCAAAGGACAACCAGGAATAACATTGATCGGCGAGGAGACCGGTGGCGGATGGTATGGTAATAATGGGATAATGATCCCCGATATTATATTGCCACATACCAAGACACGGGTGCGGCTGCCTTTATACAGGCTTGTCCAATACAAGCATATTAATGTGAAAGGTTCAGGAATAGTTCCCGATATTTATGTTCCAACCAATTATGATGCATTGCTAAAAAGCTATGACAAGAAAATGAAAGTTGCAAAGGAATTGATCCTTCATAAATCAGCAATAGCTGACACCGGTGGGAAGTAAATACTACATCACGTACTGATCACAAATCCATCCGCGTCTTTCATAAAAGGAAATTTTGTCCTGACCTGTTCTAACTGCTCTTTAAGAAGAGTGACCGTATAAACATCTTCGTCATCAGCCATATGATATAATACCTCACCCAATGGATCGATCACAAGGCTATTGCCACTGTAATATATATCCTTCCCGTCATTTCCTACCCTGTTTACGCCAATCACATAACATTGATTTTCTATAGCCCTTGCACATAATAATGTTTTCCATGCGTGACTTCGTCGCTCCGGCCAATTAGCAACATAGATCAACGCGTCATACTCATATAGATCACCGTTAGCAGGTAATTGCCTGGACCATACCGGGAACCTGAGATCATAGCACACCTGCAGATTGATCTTCCATCCTTTTACAGATGCTATCAATCTTTTATTACCGCTGCTGTAATGCTTGTCTTCTTCTCCATATGCAAATAAGTGACGCTTGTTATAGTATCCAAATTCCCCGTTTGGCATCATCCAGATCAGGCGATTATAATACTTATTATCCTCTTCAATTATCAGGCTACCGGTAAGGATAACGCGATTCTCGGCGCTTAGTTTTTTCATCCATCCGATGGTTGGCCCATCCATAGTTTCAGCTAGCTTCTCTGCGTTCATGCTAAAGCCGGTACTAAACATTTCAGGCAATACAACGATCTCTGTTTTATGGAACAGAGTATTGATCTTTTCCTCTAACATACGGAGGTTTTTTTCTTTATCCTCCCAATGAAGTTGTGTTTGTATTGTGCTTATAGTAAGCGTTGGCATTTAATTGCTTTAATATATAACAAAAGTAGAGTATAAAAGTTGTGCCGCGATACAGAAACAGGAATTATCCAAGGCCGCCTTCAATGATCGATCTGTCTACGGATGCTTCTTCGATCTTTTCCTTGCTTAATCGTTTTAGTTTTCGGCCATACGACAATTTGGTGATGAGGACGAACAACACAGGAACTACGAAAATAGCTAATGTGGTTGCAGCCATCATACCTCCGAAAACCGTCCATCCAATTGTCTTCCTTGATTCTGCAGCCGCACCGGTTGCAAAAGCTAATGGAAGTACACCGAGGATAAAAGCAAGTGATGTCATAACGATCGGTCGCAAACGCAAACCAACAGCCTGGAGTGTAGCAGCTGTAATATCTACTCCCCGGTCAACCCGTTCCTTAGCGAATTCAACAATAAGGATCGCATTTTTCGCTGCAAGCCCGATCAGTGTTATTAAGCCGATCTGGGCATATACATTATTTGTAAGTGATGGTAAGAATGTGAGTGTAAGAATTGACCCAAATGCTCCAATAGGAACAGCAAATAACACAGAAAACGGAAGCGACCAGCTTTCATATAAAGCAGCCAGGAACAGAAATACAAAAATGATGGATATTGAAAATATGATAACTGAGCTGTTGCCCGCTTTCATCTCTTCACGACTCAAACCTGAAAATTCATAGCCATATCCGGCGGGCAATGTCTTTGCGGCCACTTCTTTCAATGCATCGATTGCCTGTCCACTGCTGAAGCCTGGCTTAGGAGAACCATTTATTTCGATCGATCTATAAATATTGTAATGGGAGATCAATGAAGGGCTTTCTGTAATTCTGGTACTGACAAGCGATCCAAGAGGTATCATTCCGCCCTGGCTGTTACGGACATAGTACTTATTCAGTTCGGCTACAGATGACCGGTAGGTGCTATCCGCCTGGGCAACCACGCGAAAATTCCTTCCATACAAATTGAAATCATTTACATAGCTGCTTCCCAATAAGGTGGACATAGTAGTGTATACATCTGCTGTGGAAACACCGAGTTTTTTGGATTTTTCTTTATCCACATCTATTTGATAGCTTGGAGTACGGGTGGTGAAAAACGTATATGCCATTGCAATTTCTGGCCGCTGATTTACTTCCGCCAGGAATTTTTTTGAAACTCCTTCAAACTGCCGGATATTATCTGTGCTGGTTGTTTGCTGTAATTCAAAAGTGAAGCCGGATGTTGCACCAAGTCCGGGTATCGCAGGTGGTGCAATAGCTAGTATCCGTGCTTCTTTTATACTGGCGGTCTTCTGCTGAATCTGGGAAATAATACTTTTTAATTGAAGCTCCTTACTTTTCCGGTCGTCCCATGGCTGCAGCATTACGAACAAGGTTCCAACATTTGATTTGTTTGAAAAGCTTATGATGTTCAATCCCGCAAGACCTCCGACAGTCCGCACACCAGGCACCTCCTGCACCTTTTTCATAACGTTCAAAAGCATCTCTTTGCTTCGATTGGTGGATGCAGCCTCAGGCATTTCATAAGTAACAAACAATCTTCCTTCATCTTCGGAAGGAATAAAACCGGAAGGCTTACTCTTAAATAAAAAGAACAGTCCAACGAATAAGCACACAAGCATGATCAATACAATGGGGGTTGCCCGTATCCATTTACTTACTCCACGAGTATAAGAATTGTTCATTTTTCCGAAACCCCTGTTGAACCATGCAAAAAATCTTTCCAAAATATTCTTTCCTGCAGTTTCATCCTTTGATGGCTTCAAGAGAATTGAACACAAAGCTGGTGTGAGTGATAGTGCAACGAAAGCAGATATAAGAACAGAAACAGCGATCGTTATTGCAAACTGCTGGTAAAGCCTTCCGACAATTCCGGGGATAAATCCAACCGGAACAAATACCGCTGCAAGTATCAAGGCGATGGCGATAACCGGCCCTGAAATATCTTTCATCGCTTTTTCCGTGGCTGCTCTAGGAGAGATCTTTTCATGATCAATATAATGTTGTACGGCCTCCACTACTACGATCGCATCATCAACCACGATACCGATCGCAAGTACGAATGCAAACAGCGTAAGCGTATTTATGGTGAATCCAAAAGGAATGAAAAGGATAAAAGTGCCGATCAATGATACCGGTATTGCAAGCAATGGTATCAAGGTGGCGCGCCAATTCTGCAAAAAAAGGAAAACAACCAGCGTTACGAGTAGCAATGCGGCTGCCAATGTGTGCAATACTTCGGTAATAGAAACCTTTACTACAGTTACTGTTTCCAGCGGCATTACATAATCAATATCTTTCGGGAATGTTTTCTTTAATTCCGTCAGTGCTTTTGTGATCCCTTCAAAAGTAGAAAGTGCATTTGCTCCCGGTGCCTGGTAGATGAGGACAAAAGCAGCAGGCTTACCATTCACATAAGCATTGGTTCCGTAATCAAATTTACCTAGCTCTACTCTTGCAACGTCCTTCAGGTAAACAATTGTTCCCGTTGCCGGTAATGTTCTTACGATAATGTCTTCGAATTGTTCCTTTGTATTGATCCGGCTATTGGTAAGTACACTGTATTCAAAAGTTTGTACTGCAGGTTGTGGATTACCCCCGATCGTTCCTGCGGCAACCTGCAGGTTTTGTTCTGTAAGTGAACCGATGATATCTGAAGTGGTCATCCCAAGATTTGCCAGCTTTTCAGGATCCAGCCAAATACGCATCCCGAACTCATCGGCCCTGGAAATAATATCACCCACACCTTTTACACGCTGGAGGGCATCCTTTAAATAAATATTTGCATAATTTCCTACAAAGGTTGCATCGTGTGTTCCATTTGGCGAATACAATGCCAGCGCAACCATAATACTCGGATTACGTTTTCTCACTGTTAGGCCTAGACGCTTTACAGCATCCGGCAAAGTTGGTTGAGCAACGCTTACCCGGTTCTGTACGTCGAGTGCGGCATTGTTCACATCCGTACCGATCTCAAAATTCACATTGATACTGCTTTGGCCGCTGGATGTACTATTGCTTGACATGTACGTCATGCCAGGTGTGCCATTCACCTGGGTTTCAATGGCGGTCGTGGTGGTCTGCTCAACTGTCTGTGCATCCGCACCGGTAAAGTTGCCGGCTATTGTTACCGTTGGAGGAGTGATATCGGGATATTGAGCCACGGGCAATGTGGTCATAGCAATAAAGCCCACCAGTACAATTACAATTGATATGACGATCGCTGTTACAGGCCTTTTTATAAATGTATCTGCTATCATTATTCTTTAAATCAATTTAATCAAGCCGGTTAAAACAAAAGTGTTGGATTGAATTCTGATCATTTCCGAAGATCATTGTTTCTTTGCTGCAGGATCTGCAGGAGGTTTGGTGTTAACTGATGCGCCTTCCCGTAATGCCTGCACTCCTTCAGTTACAAAGCTGTCACCTTCAGCCAAACCTTCTGTTATAATAACGTCCTTGCCTAACTGCTTACCTAAGGCAACCTTGCGTTGCGAAACTTTATTGCTGTCATTTGGAATATATACAAAGAACTCTCCCAATTGTTCCGTAACAGCTTTATATGGAATTACGATCGATTTGCCGGTCACATTGCTTTTAACCCTAACCGTTCCATTCATACCTGCGATCAGCAAATTCTTATTATTAGGAAAGATCAACCTTGCCTTTATGGTACCGGTTTGTGGATTGACCGTTCTATCCAATAATGCAATTTTACCAGGGTATGGATAAATATCGTTGCCAAAAGCAAGTTGAAACAAGGAATCCGATTCCTGCTTTTTTTCATTCATTAATGATGTGAACCTGTATATTTCCTTTTGGTCAACATTAAAATCAACTGCCAGTTCTTTGTCAGATGAAATAGTGTTCAAAAGGCTTTGCCCGGCAGAAACAGCTGTCCCTGTTTTCACCGCTGAAATTCCGATCACTCCGTCGAATGGTGCATAAACTTTTGTATAACGGACATTTGTCTGCACAGCCTGTATATTCGCCCTTGCTGCATCTGCCTGTTTTTTGGCAACCTCAAGTGACGCATCAGCATTGTCAACCAATTGTTTTGCAATTGCATCATTCTTATCAAGTTCATGGTAGCGATTGGCGTCCTTCTGAGCCTTATTAAGATTTGCTTGTTGTACCTGCAGGCTTGCGACGGCTTGTTGATAATTTGCTGAATAAAGCTGGTCATCGATAGAATAAAGCAATTGCCCTTTTCTTACCCTGTCCCCATCCTTAAAATGCACACCGGAAATAAATCCACTTACCTGTGGTCGCAGCTCCACCTGGTTCAATGCAGTAATAGTTGCAGGATATTCATCATAATAAACAGCTTCAGAAAATCTAACAGGTTCTATTGTAACCTGTGCTGTTGGAGGGCTGGGTGGAGGACCTGACTTCTTATCACTACAAGCTGTTAAAAATATTGCAGCAGCTAACCCTGCCTGGTATATTGATCGCTGTGAGAACATAATCTTCATTTAATAAATTGACCTTCCGGTTAATAATTCATTTGACCTAATTCCTTTTGTACGTCTATTTTACTCGCAAGTACCTGGTAAAGTGCATTATAATAATTGATCTGGGCCGTTCGAAGGTCCGTTTCTGAAGTGATAACCTCCAGGTAGGTTTTAATTCCGGAGCGGTATTGAAGCTGGATGACATTATATACCTCTTTTGCCAAATCAACATTCTCCTTTAAAGCCAGGTAATTTACAAGGTTTGCTTTATACGATGCTAACGCCCGGGCATAGCTGGCATTGATAGTATTACGCAAACCGATTATATCCAATTCATTTCGCTGCAGCTGAAGTTCGGCTTCCCTGATCTCAGCTTTTCTTTTTCCTCCTTGAAAAATAGGTAAGCCCAATGTTAACGCTGCATATGAGTTTGGATAATTTTTTCCGTATAGTTTACCGAAATTATTGTTCTGGAAATTAAGGTTGTATGCTCCATTTGCTGACAGTGAGGGTAAATAGCTCCACCTGCTGTACTTTACATTTGTGATCAACAGCCGTTTTCGTGTTTCAAGGATCTTAAATTCTATCCTGGTTCTGTAATCCGCAACTTGTAACGTGTCAATCAAAATTTCATTTTCCATCTGCAACGTATCATATACCATATGTAGTTTTTCCGTAGCAGGATAATTCATGAGAGACTTTAAATATTCAAGTTTGGCACCAAGTAATTCCTGGTTGCTGTTCCTGGTTGCTTTTGTATTGTTAAGGGTGATCGTAGCTCGTTTATAATCGATCTTATCGGTGATACCGGCCTTATATTGGTTGAGTGCATCCTGCAGGCTTCGCTCAATCCTCCTTATATTTTCTTCAGCTACTTTTATTTGTTGAAGGGTTGACAATACATCATAAAATGCTTTGGAAACATTTACTGCAAGATCTATTTTATCGCTGCTTGTAAATTGCCGTGACTGTAAGCGCACGTCATCTTTAGTCCGGTTTGCAAGCAATACATTCCTGTTGAAAATATATTGTGATACACTGAATTGGCCGGATGAAGTATTGTCCGACCCCACCTGGACCGTGTTTCCACCGATCATTGTTTTCTGAACTATAAAGTTATGTTGGAGGTTATAATTAAAATTCAACTGCGGATACCATTCAGAAAGACGGCTCCTGATATTTGCCTCTGTTATCCGTTCGTCTATAGAGGACTGCAGAATTGCAGGATGCCTTTTAATAGCATAATCAATAGCACTTTGAATTGTAACCTCTCTCAGTATAGAATCATTCGGAGATTGTGCCTTCATTAATAAAGGCATTCCTAAAATGATTAAATTAAATATTAGGACTTGTAATAGTACTTGCTTTTGAAACCCTTTTGTTGTTGAAGCTTTGCAGGCCTTCGCCGTTCCCGGTTGATTCATTTGATTCATTTATACTATCATTTTTTCTCAAGCTTCCGTAGAATATCCGACAGTTCTTTCTTTAATGATTTGAGCTGGCTATTGCTGATCGATAATTCGGAAAATATATGATCCGGAATTCCGATTGCTTTCTTTTGTAATAATTTGCCATCTTTAGTTAACTGAACATGTACGATCCGTTCATCCTGAAGACAACGTACCCTGCTTACCAAACCTGTTTCTTCCATTCGTTTTAGCAATGGGGTCAGTGTGCCACTATCAAGCCAAAGCTCACAGCCGATCTCTTTTATTGATAATCTTTCATGCTGCCAAAGCAAGAGCATTACCAGGTATTGTGGGTAGGTAAGGTCAAGCTTATCAAGATACGGCCTGTAAAGTGCCGTCATTTGCCGGCTCAAAGCATACAACGGAAAGCATAGCTGGTTCTGTAGATGCAATTGGTCCATGATCAAAATTTAATTGCGCAAAATTAGATTGTGCACAATTAATAAAAAAATAAATCTTATTGAAAATATCCATAGATGACCAGGTACCTGTTAGTAACGCAGCTTAGAGCTTGCACCACCATCGTTATGTCTCAAAGCGAGGACCAGGAATTGCTGAAACGGTTCTCAGGTAAGCTGAATTGAATGACGCGGAAGTTCCCCGAGTTTCCGTTGAATAACTATTTAATTCTTTTAAGATCAAGGTCATGAAAATCAAAACTAAAATCTGTGAGTGGTGAAATCGCCTTCATTGTAAATCCACTTGCCTTTCCTTCTGTATCCAGTGTAAAGACCACATAAGCATCTGCATCAAAACTCCGATCATTCCATTTTACGATCCATGTACTTCCTTTGTAAGGAAACATCTCACCTGTAAGCCGAGGGGATTTCTGTGAGCTGAACCATAAGCTTCCATTCCTTTCCGTTAGTTCGACCTTACCAAACCAATTATCCGCATATTTACCGGAAAATAATGATATGTTGGGTTTTATCTTGTTAGCCTTTTGAGTTGAATCAATTGCTTTCCAGATCGCTGAGGTGATGTTGGCTGCCTCGGTTTCTGCCTGCACAACATTATCATGGTATTGCTTTACCCGGTTTTTACCTTTGATCCCAAGGTAACCGTCCTTTATGGAATTTGTGATTGTTGTGAATGAAGCTCCACTCTGTTGATTTGTTAATACGATGATGCCAAGCTTTATTTCAGGTATGATCGTTATTTGGGTAACGGTGCCGAGTAACCCGCCGGTATGGGTGCATTGCTTATAACCACCCACATCACTTAGAAACCAACCAAGCCCATAGCTTGCAAAATGTGTATTGTATGAGCCAGGTCCACCAACTTTGATTAAAGTTTGCGGGGTCCACATCTCATCGTGAACCGCTTCGCTGAACAATGTTTTTGAAAGGCTATCACCGTATTTACCATTGTTCATTTGCAGAATTAACCATTTACCGAGATCCGTGAGATTACTTAGGATCCCTCCCGCAGCATTAGCATTTTCTGACCAGTCGTGTTGTACCGCAACGGCTTTACCATTTACCGGTACGTGCGCATCGATGATATTTGTATTGTTCTTTACACGGGCCCATGATGCCTTACTGGTAGTAAATCCAATAGGCTGCATGATCCGCTTTTCAATGAAATCCTCCCAGGTAATACCGGAAACCCTTGCGAGCACCTCGCCGGCAACGATGTACATGTTGTTGTCATAATCATATTGTGTTCGAAAATCAGATACCTGTTTGAGGTAACGAATGTTTGTGATGAGTTCTTTTTTTGTGAAATTATTTCCGTCAGGAAAGAACATCAGGTCGCCGGCTCCCAAACCCAACCCACTGCGATGCGTGAGAAGGTCCCTGATTGTAAAAGCATCGGTAACATAAGGCGAATACATTCTGAATTCCGGGATATATTCGATCACTTTGTCATCCCATTTTATTTTTCCTTCATCAACCAATATGCCGAGTGCAGCTGCAGTAAAGGCTTTGGTATTACTGGCAATTCCAAAAAGCGTATTTTCATCAACGGGCAGTTTATTTATAAGCGAGCGTACGCCATAACCTTTGGCATGTATCACTTTTCCGTCTTTCACTACTGCGACAGCCATTCCCGGAACATCAAAAGTTTTAAGGGTTAACTCCGTTAATGAATCTAATTGAGAAGAAGTTAGTACCTGTGCTTTGCCACAGGTAAAAGCGAATACGAACGTAAAGAATAATATTTTTTTCATTAACTAATTTTGAAAAATGAATATAAATATTATTCAGGAAAAATGATCATTGTTACCGGCTTATATGATCGCTGCTATGATAAGCGCAATATCTGCAACCAGGGAAAGCGCAAACACCGGTATCGTAATCTTAGTAGGTAATGCAGCAAGGTTTACCACAAGAACGGCGGTCATTGCAACTATCGCAATGGCAATTCCTAATAAACCGAGACCACTTCCTGTTATAAGAATTGTTAGTACCGTCAGAGGTGTAATTATGCAGCCGTGAATAGTGAGACCTAATCCAACCCATAAAAGCCTGCTATCTTCCTGGGCCGTACACCAGGCAATAGAAGTTGAAATTAAATTTGCCCCCGAAATATTTTTCTTATAACTGGTGGAAATGGTTTGATCTAATGTTGCAGAAGTCATTGTGAATCTTTTATTACACAAAGATCGGAACAATAGCATTTTCAAAAGATGACAATTAATAAAGCTAAAGATGATGTTTGTCAGTTTTTGAATTGCCCAGGCAGGGAATTCAAACAATAGGTTTTACTTTAACCCTTAATTTTCCCTGGTCTCGTATCTTGCATCAATGCAATCAATAAAATCATCCCTTCTTAAGCTGATCGACGAATTATCTTATGTTACAGAATCTGAATATCCATTTGAATTGACGGATTGGGGAACAAAAAGCCTTGAAGACCTCCGGGATATTTTCAATTCCTTGCCAACACCATCAAAAGCCATTGTATGGCAGGATTTTTTTGAGCACCATGTACGTATTCTTAAAATGAATAATGATGAGCTGTCCGAGAAGGCAGCCGAAAGATATAAGCAGTTACAAGCCTTTCTTTATAAAAATGCAGAAAGTGTAACGGTATGGCGTAGTGGAAAAGTACGAGTTGCTATTTATATAGTTGTAACAACTTCCGCCGGGCAGGTATTTGTTTTGAGAACAACTGCAGTTGAAACCTGATCACCTGTGTTTCACGTAAACCGCATTCCTTAAATACGATATTAGTTAGTGGGGCCGTTATCGACTGTAGATTCGATCACGTTTTGTATTGCCGGAGAAACATTCGAAAGAAAGTCATAACCAAGTATACCTTGAAGAGCATTTACCGATACCCGGTAGCTTCCCCACGACTGGCTGCTTGCTGTTTGAGTATTTGGCATATCTACCGCGATAACCCGCGTGCCGGCAGAAACCCGCATCGCATCATTTGAACCTACAGTCAGAACGACAATTACTTTCCAGTTCCTGGCAGGAACAGTTATTTGTCCGAGACCGATCGTATTTGTAACGCCTCCCATGCTTCCCGTTCCTCCATTTCCATATCCACCGGCCATTATGAACAATTCGTATCCATTACCGATGAGTGTTCGGCAATAATTTTCAAGGTTGCTCCAAGGAACCTGGTTTAGGTTAGGTGCCTGTGGAATTATGTTATCCATAAGAAAGGTTGCCGCATTATCATCAGAGGTCAGGTCGCGATCGTCGGAAGGACAAAGGTGCCCGCGATCGAAACCGGTCCCTGAATAATCCGTTGTAGTGGCTTTAAAAAAGCTGGCAGGAAGATCTGTATCAGGCATAAAGCAATCACAACGAGGAATCGAGCCTTTCCAGGCCGTATTCAATTGCCAGCTCACCCAATTAGCCGAACCCCTGGAATTGTTATATGAAAGGGTATACTGGGAACGCTCCAATAAATAATTGTCAGGATTAGCAGTACTGGTAATTGCACTGCTTATATTTCCCATTGAAAGATTATTATCGCGGGTTGCGGTGCTGCTGTTTGACAGAATATTGATATCATCAATATTCAGTTGTCCGCCGCCGATCTTCCGAACCTGGAAACGTACATTACCGTAATAATTCATTCCAAAACTAACTTTTGTAAGAGACGGGGCAGATGCAGTACCTGATCCGACTTTACTCCAGGTTGTGCCACCATTAACTGATGCCCATAACTCAAAATCACTGCTGGCTTCCGAACCATAAACACCCTCATATAATGATACTACTG
>JBDSDG010000117.1:0-27873 GCA_039920685.1 Ferruginibacter sp. | reverse complement strand
GATGGAAAGCTAACAGTTCCAAATGACCCTGTCATTCCTTTTATTGAAGGCGATGGCATTGGCCCGGATATATGGAAAGCAAGCGTTCGTGTATTCGATGCTGCTATTCAAAAAGCTTATGGCGGAACAAAAACAATTGAATGGATGAAAGTGCTGGCCGGCGAAGAAGCATTTAATAAAACCGGTGAATGGATGCCGGAGGCAACTATGGATGCTTTCAAGGAATACCTGTTATCCATAAAAGGGCCCCTAACCACTCCCGTTGGTGGCGGTATCCGCAGCTTAAATGTTGCCTTGCGACAAGAATTAGACCTGTATGTTTGCCTTCGGCCTGTAAAATATTTTGAAGGAACGCCATCTCCCATGTGGCAGCCCGAAAAAGTGAATATGGTCATCTTTCGTGAAAATACGGAAGACATCTATGCTGGAATAGAATTCATGACTGGCACCGATGAAGCAAAAAAATTATTAAAATTCCTTGTAGATGAAATGGGCGTTAAGGCATTTCGTTTCCCGGAAACAACTTCTCTTGGCGTAAAGCCGGTGAGTAAAGATGGATCGGAAAGGCTTATACGCTCAGCCATCAAACATGCCATTGAACACAAACTGCCCTCAGTAACGATCGTGCATAAAGGCAATATCATGAAGTTCACAGAAGGCGCTTTTAAGAACTGGGGATATGAATTGGCGGAGAGAGAATTTGCAGGACATGTATATACCTGGCATCAATGGGAAAGAACAAAAAAAGAAAGTGGTGAGGCAGTGGCCAATGAAGAGATGAAGATCAGTGCAGTTGGCGGAAAGGTGATCATCAAAGACGCCATTGCAGATAATTTTTTACAACAGGCTTTATTAGCGCCTCAGGATTATTCTGTGATCGCTACCCTGAACCTGAATGGAGATTATATAAGCGATGCACTTGCTGCGCAGGTAGGCGGCATCGGTATAGCACCTGGCGCCAACATCAATTATCTTACTGGCCATGCTGTATTTGAGGCTACTCACGGAACGGCTCCAAGGTTCGCCAATACAAATACGATGAATCCCTCATCTGTCATTTTAAGCGGTGTAATGATGTTCGAGTATATGGGTTGGCGTGACGCTGCAGACCTGATCACAAACGCCGTTGGAAAAACCATCCGCAATAAAACAGTAACGATCGATTTTTATAATTTGATGAAGGATGCCACACTGCTTAAGACGAGTGAGTTTGCAGATGAGGTGATCAGGAATTTGTGATGGAGATAACGGATACCGGATAACGGATACTGGATACTGGATATTGGATACTGGATACTGGATACTGGATACTGGATACTAGATACTGGATACTAGATACTGGATACTGGATACTCGGTAGTGGATGCTAGATGCTAATTCTTACCATTCGATTTTAGCACAAATTATTTAGGGATTATTAATGCAGAAAACTACTCTTAATTTTTGTTGTTTACACCAAGTCATTTCACAATATTATTTTTAGTTTCGAGCCTAACAATCGATTTATGAGTTATAAAAAATTAGCTATTTGGCAATTGGCAAGGGAACTTTCTATAGACATCCACAAAATGACGCTTACACTACCAAAGTTTGAACAATTTGAAGAAGCCCAACAAATCAGGAGATCTGCAAAGACAGTCAGGAGTTGTATAGTTGAAGGATATGGAAGAAGAAGGTATAAAGCAGATTTTATCAAATTTCTCATCTACTCATTGTCGTCAAATGACGAAACAATTGACCATCTTGAGATACTTTTTGATACTGGATCTTTGACAGATAGAGTCTTGTTTGAAACTTTACATGACAAATTAATTCTACTTGGTAAAAGGCTAAATAATTTTATACAGGCAGTGGAGCATAGCCACAACGAATTCATTGCATAATCTAACACTACCAATGAAGAATTGCTTTTCAGTATCCAGCAACCAGTATCCAGTATCCAATATCCAGTATCCAGTATCTAGTATCTAGCATCTAGTATCCACCCCTGCATTCCTCCCCCATTTCCCTTAATTTCGCAAATCTAAATTACACTTATGGCCAAGATCAAAGTAACAAACCCGGTTGTAGAATTAGACGGTGATGAGATGACAAGGATCATCTGGAAATTCATTAAAGACAAATTGATCATACCATATATAGATGTCCCCATTCAATATTATGACCTTGGAATGGAATACCGTGACCAAACCGACGACCAGGTTACAATAGAGGCTGCTAATGCGATCAAAGCATGCGGTGTAGGGATCAAATGTGCTACTATTACTCCGGATGAAGACCGCGTAAAGGAATTCAACCTGAAGCAAATGTGGAAGAGCCCTAATGGAACGATCAGGAATATTTTGGATGGTACGGTTTTCAGGGAGCCGATAGTAATGCAGAATGTGCCAAGGCTTGTAACAAATTGGACAGCCCCGATCATTGTTGGCCGTCACGCTTTTGGAGACCAATATCGTGCAACGGATACCGTTATTAAAGGAAAAGGAAAGCTTACGATGACATTTACACCGGAAGGCGGTGGGGAAGCACAGGTCTTCGAGGTATATGATTTCAAAGGTGACGGAGTTGCGATGAGCATGTATAATACAGACGAAAGCATCATGGGATTTGCACGTAGCTGTTTCAATATGGCCCTAAGCAAAAAATGGCCATTATACCTTTCCACAAAGAACACCATTCTTAAAAAATATGACGGAAGATTCAAAGACATTTTTGAAGATATTTACCAGGCAGAATTCAAAGATAAATTTGCCGTATCAGGTATTACTTATGAGCACAGGCTTATTGACGACATGGTTGCCAGTGCCTTGAAATGGAATGGGAATTTCGTCTGGGCTTGTAAGAACTATGACGGCGACGTACAAAGTGATACCGTTGCTCAGGGCTTTGGCAGTCTAGGCCTAATGACGTCGGTTCTTATTACACCTGACGGAAATACAATGGAAGCAGAAGCCGCACATGGAACAGTGACAAGGCATTACCGGGATCACCAGGCAGGTAAGCCAACAAGTACAAATCCAATAGCGTCGATATTTGCCTGGACAAGGGGTTTGGCATTTCGTGGTAAACTTGACAATAACCAGCCGTTGATCGATTTCTGCAATTCTCTGGAAGAGGTGTGTATCGAAACAGTGGAAAGTGGAAAAATGACAAAAGATCTGGCAGTTTGTATACATGGCAATAAAGTAACACATGGTGAGCATTACCTATATACCGAGGAATTCCTTGATGCAATAGATCAAAACTTACGCTCCAGGATGGCCTGAAATAACTGATCAAATTAAGTAAGAGATGGTTTCAATCGAAATCGTCTCTTTTTTATTTTCGGTCGAAAATGGTCATTTTTTACCTGATTTTGACGGATTTTGAAGTGTTTTAGACATTTTTTCGCCATTTTTTCCAATTTAAAGGATTTAATTATTGCAGATTTGAATAATCATTCCATATCTTAGCCTCCCCGTTTCTCTTAATCCAAATAACCATTTAATAAAATCACATGGACATCAAGCAAATTCAGGAACTTGTTAAGCTCATCAACAAGACCTCTATTGGAGAGATCACTATAGAAGAAGACGGAAGAAAGATCACCATAAAACAAAAGAAAGACCCGGTTCAGAATATTACAACAACAAGCCAACCTGCCTCGCAACAACAACAGTCCGCTCAACAGTCAGGACAATCTGCTACTCCTCCGGTGAAAGCTGCTTCAGAACCAAAAAAAGATAATCTTGTTACTATTAAAAGTCCGATGATCGGTACATTTTATCGCCAGGCAGGTCCGGGTAAACCCATCTTTGTAAATGTTGGGGACGAAGTAAACCCGGGAAAAGTAGTCTGCATTATTGAGGCCATGAAACTATTCAATGAAATAGAAAGTGAAGTGAAAGGAACTATTGTAAAGGTTTTAGTGGACGATGCAAGCCCTGTTGAATATGACCAGCCGTTATTTTTAGTAGAACCAAATTAACTGATTTGGAAATGTAACAATTTGGAAATTTGGAAATAAAACCAATTTTAATTGAAGGTTTATTTTCCTTTATCAATCTCCAAATTTTCAAATTCCCAAATTTCCAAATTAAAAGAATGTTTAAGAAAATACTAATTGCAAATAGAGGAGAGATCGCACTCCGGATCTTAAGAACCTGCAAGGAGATGGGCATCAAAACAGTTGCCGTCTATTCCACCGCTGATAAAGATAGCTTACATGTAAAATTTGCTGATGAAGCAGTGTGCATCGGCAAACCTGCCAGTGTTGACAGCTATTTGAACATGGCGCATATCATGGCGGCGGCGGAGATAACAAATGCGGATGCTATTCATCCGGGTTATGGTTTCCTTGCAGAAAACAGCAAGTTTGCCAAGATCTGCGGAGATCATGGAATTAAGTTCATTGGGCCAACCCCGGATATGATCAATTCTATGGGAGATAAGATCACGGCAAAAGCTACCATGATCACCGCCGGAGTACCCGTTGTTCCAGGTGTTGAAGGGCTTTTGGAAAGCGTTGATCACGCAAAAAGCGCAGCCAAAGAAATTGGATATCCTGTAATTTTAAAAGCAACTGCAGGTGGTGGTGGAAAAGGAATGCGGGTTGTATGGGAAGAATCAGAGATCGAAAAATCGTTTGATAATGCAAAAACGGAAGCTGCCGCATCTTTTAAAAACGATGGCATCTACATGGAAAAATTTGTAGAGGAGCCGAGGCATATTGAGATACAGATCGCAGGCGACCAGTATGGAAATATTTGTCACTTAAGTGAAAGAGATTGTTCCATCCAGCGCCGGCATCAAAAACTTGTTGAGGAATCGCCTTCTCCATTTATGACAAAAGAGTTGAGAGAGAAAATGGGTGAGGCTGCGATCAAAGCTGCCCAAGCGATCAATTATGAAAGTGTTGGCACCATAGAATTTTTGGTGGACAAGCACCGCAATTTTTATTTTATGGAGATGAATACCCGTATCCAGGTAGAACATTGTGTTACGGAAGAAGTGATCAACTATGATCTTATAAAAGAGCAGATCAAGATCGCAATGGGCGAAAAAATAATTGGCAAGGCGTATTATCCACAGATGCATGCGATAGAATGCAGGATCAATGCGGAAGATCCATATAACGACTTCAGGCCTTCACCTGGAAAGATAACGGTGCTTCATCAGCCGGGAGGACACGGTGTTCGCGTTGATAGCCATGCTTACGCTGGTTATGTGATCCCGCCTTATTATGATAGTATGATCGGCAAACTGATCTCTGTTGCTCAAACCCGCGAAGAAGCGATCAATACCATGAGCCGCGCCTTGAGTGAATACGTTATTGAGGGCGTAAAGACAACCATTCCATTTCACCTGCAGCTGATGAAAGACGAAAGTTTTAAAAGTGGAAATTTTACAACAAAATTCCTCGAGTCCTTTAAAATGCAATAATATTATTGAGTTGTAGCTATGGCTAACAGCTAACGCTAACAGCTAACAGCCATATGTCAGTTGAAACAGATACTTTATTAAGGGCTTACCGCCTGATGTGCACGGCAAGATCAATGACCGAAACCTATGAGGCCAACCGTACGATCTGCAAATATGTTCATAGTACTTCCCGCGGCCATGAAGCTATCCAGCTGGCTACCGCCTTTCAACTATTACCATGTGATTTTATAAGTCCGTATTACCGTGATGAAAGCATTATGCTCGGACTGGGTTTTACACCTTACCAGCTCATGCTGCAACTGTTGGCGAAAGGCGAAGACATCTTCACAGGAGGGCGGGAATATTACAATCATCCAAATTATAAGGGAGAAGATAAGCCGAAGATCATCCACCAAAGCAGCGCCACCGGGATGCAGGCAATTCCAACTACCGGTATAGCCCAAGGCATCAAATATTTAGAAAGAATTAATTCCCCTCTTTACAGGAAAGGCGATGCAGGTGAGGCACCCGTGGTTATCTGTTGTCTCGGCGATGCCTCCGTTACTGAAGGAGAAGTGAGTGAGGCATTCCAGTTTGCGGCATTGCACCAGCTACCAATTATTTATTTAATTGAGGATAATGACTGGGGGATCAGCGTAACTGCCGCTGAAGCCAGGACATCAAACGCATTTGAATTCATTGAAGGCTTCAAAGGCATTCATCGGCTAAGCATAGACGGTAGTGATTTTTTAGAAAGCTTTTTGGCGATGGAGGAAATTGTTTCTCATGTGCGCACAAACAGGCAACCTTACCTGGTTCATGCGAAGGTTCCATTGCTTGGCCATCACACCAGCGGTGTACGCAAAGATTTTTACAGGTTGCAGGATGAGCTTGATTCACACCATACAAATGATCCGATACCGAAATTAAAAACTGTTCTGATGCAAATGGGTATTGAGCTTTCCTATTTGAAGGAAATAGAAGATAAGTCCGCTGTGGTGGTAAAAAAGGATTTTGATGCGGCGGTTGCGTCACCCGAACCCGATCCATCAACAGTAAGCGATCATGTATTTGTTCCAACAGCTATTACAGTTGAGAAAGGAGAAAGAGCTCCATCAAAAAAAGAAAAGGTTCTTCTTGTTGATGCTGCATTATTTGCTATCAGGGAGATCATGGAAGACTTTCCAGAAGCAGTTTTGTATGGACAGGATGTAGGAAGAAGATTGGGGGGCGTTTTTCGGGAAGCTGCAACACTTGCTGAGCAATTTGGTGATCACCGGGTTTTTAACACCGCGATACAGGAAGCATACATTATCGGATCAACTGTTGGTATGAGTGCAGTTGGAGTAAAGCCGATCGTAGAGGTACAATTCGCAGATTATATTTATCCGGGTTTTAACCAGCTCGTAACAGAGATCTCTAAAAGCTGTTATTTAAGCTGCGGAAAATTCCCGGTTCAAACACTTATCCGTGTTCCCATTGGTGCATACGGTGGCGGCGGCCCTTACCACAGTGGATGTGTGGAGAGTACCTTGCTTACTGTAAAAGGGATAAAGATCGTCTATCCTTCTAATGCAGCAGACATGAAAGGCTTACTCAAAGCAGCATTCCTGGATCCAAATCCTGTGGTGATGCTGGAACACAAAGGCCTGTATTGGAGCAAAGTTCCAGGAACTGAAGAAGCGAAAACAACGGAGCCCTCAAGAGATTATATCATTCCTTTGGGAAAGGGAAACATTGTTTTACAGGCTGAGGATAATAAAATACAAAGTGGGGAATCTTGCTGTATTATTACATATGGAATGGGCGTTTACTGGGCAAAGGCTGCTGCAAAAAATTTCAAAGGACAGGTAGAAATAATTGATCTGCGCACGTTGTTTCCTTTAGATGAGGAATTGATCTTCGCAACCGTAAAAAAACATGGAAAGTGTTTGATACTTACAGAGGAACAGCAAAATAATTCTTTTGCAGAAGCATTGGCAGGAAGAATATCAAAATCATGTTTTCAATTTCTTGATGCACCTGTCGAAGTTCTCGGAGCCCTTGATCTACCCGCTGTACCAATGAATATAATCCTGGAAAAAGCCATGCTTCCAAACGAAGAAAAACTTTCAAAACGATTGAGGCTGCTGTTAAAACAGTAATTGCGTGGGAGGAAAAGCTACAACCTACAAGCTGTTAGCTATTAGCCGTTAGTCCGTTTAAATAAATTGATTTTTATAATAGAACTTCTAACATTTTAACCCCGAACCAGGAACTGGGAACTAGGAATTATCCTCCCATCTTTCATATGCAATATCCTGTCACTCATGGCGGCCAGGTCTTCGTTGTGAGTAACAATTAAAAAAGTCTGTTCATATTTATCCCTCAGCTCAATAAATAATTTATGTAATTCTTTGGCGTTCGCAGAATCAAGGTTACCTGTTGGTTCGTCAGCCATAATAATTGCGGGGTTATTTATCAGCGCCCGTGCCACAGCCACCCTTTGTTGCTCCCCTCCTGATAACTGATTTGGCTTATTTTCCAGTCTGTCCTTCAATCCCAAAAGGGAAAGCAATTCAGTTGCCCTTGTTACTGTCTCACTTTTTTTACTTCCGGAGATCCATCCCGGGATACATACGTTTTCCAATGCAGAAAATTCAGGTAACAGGTGATGAAACTGAAATATGAACCCAATATGTTTATTTCTAAACCTGGATAAAGCTTTGCCGGAAAGCTTGTCGGTGCGCTGTCCATGAAGCATCACCTCACCCTTATCAGGCTTATCAAGAGTTCCCAGGATGTGGAGAAAAGTGCTTTTACCGGCCCCGGATGATCCAACTATGCTTGCAATCTCTCCTTTTTTAATATTAATATCCACAGATTTAAGCACATGTAGATTTCCGTAATGCTTCTCAATATTTGATGCACTTAACATGGTCCGAAAATAACCAATTCTTATTAATACTGATTTCAGGCATCAAAATCGCAGGTACAGACATCTGTTGGGTATCAATTGGTTCACGCATTTCAGGAGCCAATGGTAGGTTTTAACTCTCTATTTAAAAAACACTTTTGGTTATTTCGTACGAACTTCTACATTTGCAAAAAATTAAACCTATTTCATAATATGTTTTGGACCCTAGAATTGGCCTCCCACCTGGAAGATGCTCCCTGGCCGGCAACAAAAGATGAGTTGATCGATTACAGCATACGAAGCGGTGCTCCAATTGAGGTTATTGAAAACTTGCAGGAACTGGAAGACGAAGGTGACCTTTATGAAGGGCTTGATGATATATGGCCTGATTATCCAAGCCAGGAAGATTTCTTTTTTAATGAGGATGAATACTAAAAAGCTGTAAGCTTTTTGCTGCTAGCTGTAAGCAGGATATATTATTTAAAAAACCGTTCAATATCTGAGCGGTTTTTTATTAGAGGGAAAAGTAAATTTAAAATAGATCAATATCATCGATAGGAAACAGATAGCGCTATTACAAATAATTACAGGCAAAGAATGGATCCCAATTCCATAGATGAGCCAAAGTATGGTACTTAAGAAAACGATGAACATCATTGCAAGGCTAAGATCGCCAACACTTTTAGTATTCCATGCACGATAAACCTGCGGCATAAATGTAATACTGCTTAAAGCCGATGCAACAAGTCCAATCACTTCCATCCAATTCATGCTAAAGACTCTTTATAAACTTCCAATCAGAAAAAAATTGCTATTATAATAACCCTAATCGCTCTCCTTCTCCACTTGTGGAAAAGGGTTGGAATGAGGGCTCTCTTTTCTCCACTGGCGAAGAGGGTTGGGATGTGGGATTATTTCTCCATTTGCTCTATTACCGCCCCGGTTACCCCTGTAAATGAAAACCCCCCGTCATGAAACAGGTTTTGCATGGTCACCATCTTTGTCAGATCACTGAACATTACCGTAATATAATTCGCACAATCGGCTGCAGTTGCATTTCCAAGCGGGCTCATTTTTTCCGCATAATTTATAAAGCCATCAAACCCTTTAACTCCACTTCCAGCGGTAGTACGTGTAGGCGATTGTGAGATCGTATTAATTCTTACATGTTTTTTCACGCCATAATGATATCCAAAACTGCGTGCAACACTTTCCAGCAAAGCCTTTGCGTCGGCCATCTCACTGTAATCAGGAAATACCCGCTGCGAAGCAATATACGTAAGCGCTACCACGCTACTCCATTCATTCAATGCATCCTTCTTCATGCAGGCAGCCAGGATACGGTGAAGGCTTATAGCTGAAATATCATTCGTTTTCACATTGAAGCCATAATCGATCTCTGTATAATGTTTCCCTTTGCGAACATTTACTCCCATCCCAATTGAATGAAGGATAAAATCAAATCCGCCGCCAAAATGTTCCATCGTTTTACTAACCAGGTTATCTATATCTTCTCCATTTGTAACATCGCATGGAATTACGGGGGCACTTATTTTTTCAGCCAGTTTATTGATTTCGCCCATTCGCATGGCAACCGGTGCATTAGAAAGAACGATCGATGCTCCTTCTTCGCTGCATCTTATTGCTGTGATCCATGCAAGTGACTTTTCATCAAGTGCACCAAAGATGATCCCTTTCTTTCCTTTTAGGAGGTTGTATGCCATAGACTGAGTTTTAGTTTTGATTAATTATACGGTAAAAATAAAGAGTTATTATTTAACGGGCAGGTTGCTGGTTTTAAATATGAGATAGCTTATCCCGAATACTACTATGAAAACAACCAATAAATGCATTATCAAATACAGTACAAAATGGGCAACAGAACTTCTTGGTTCTATTTTTCTTTTTATCAGGTCATGCAATCCATATGTAACGATAACGCATAATACCAGCTCCAGAAAAATAATAAATTTATACAAGTCTCCTGTATTTAGGCTTATATCTTGCAGCTAATAGCTATTAGCTGCCAACCATCTCCTTTGCGTTTTCCAACGCAGCAGCAGTAGGCTTCTCACCGCTTAACATTTTTGCAATGGCGGTTATTCTTTCATCACTGTTCAATAGCCTGATGGATGTAAGTATCTTATCACCTTTTATTTCTTTAAAGACAAAGTAATGCGCAGATGCCCGTGCAGCTATCTGTGGCTGGTGCGTTATAGATATAAGTTGATGTGCCGAAGAAAGATCCTTCATGATGATCCCTACCTGCCGGGCAGCTTCCCCACTGATGCCTGTATCAATTTCGTCAAAGATCAAAGTAGGCAATTCAAGCTTTTGTGCAACCAGTGATTTTATACTTAGCATTAAACGGCTTAATTCTCCTCCACTGGCAACTTTACGCAATGGCTCGAAACGGTTGCTTTTATTAGCATCAAATAAGAATTCTATGTCATCAATACCGGAGACAGAAATTGGCGCTACATCTACCCGGACTTTCAATATGGCATTTGGCATACCAACCTGTGCCAGCAACTTATTCACTTTTGATGTAAACGGCTTGATCTGTTCCGATCTGTTAGTCGAGATCCGTGTACTTATTCCGGTACATTCGTCGAAGAGAAGCTTTGTTTGCTTTTCAGTTTTTTCAATCGAAACGGAGATGTTCACTACATCATCCAATTTCACCTGTAATTGTTGCTGGATCTCCAGTAACTGGGCAGTATCATTTACGCCATGTTTCTTAAGTAATTTATAACCTGCAGATAGGCGCTCATTTACTATTTCAATTCGTTGTGGATCAAAATTTACAGAGCTATCGATCTGTTCTAATTCATCTGCCACATCTTTGATCTCAATCACAGCACTGGCCATTCGCTGAACCAATCCTTCAACAGCAGGATGATATTGCTGTAATGGAGCAAGCTTATTCTGTAAAACCTTTAATTGCTGTACCAACGGCTTTTCGGTGTCCTTCAATTCAAAATAAATACTTCCCAATTGTTGTTTTATGTTCTCTGCATTACTCAGCAACTTTATTTCTGCATCAAGATCTTCTAATTCATTTTCCTTGAATGAGAGCGTTTCCAATTCATCGAACAGGAATTTATTATAATCAAATTCTTTGGTAGCATTGGATTGTTGCTCTTTAAGGAACTCCAGTTCTTTTTTGGATATTATATAATTTGCAAACTGAACTTTCAACTCATTTAAAAATATTCCATTATCCGCAAGCGCATCCAATATATCTCTTTGAAAATTTTCCGTACCAAGCTCCAGCGAATCAAATTGCTGGTGAAGGTCAACCAGTAGAACTGCAAGCGTTCTCAACTGGCTGAGATTTACAGGTGTGTCATTGATAAAACTTCGGGATTTACCGTTGCTGCTGATCTCTCTTCGCAGTAATATCTCCGGGCCGTTATCAAGATCATTGTCAACAAAAAATTCATTTACCAATTTATTTTCTTTGATCACAAAACAACCTTCAACCATGCATTTTTTTTCTTTTTGCTGCAACACACTGCTGTCAGCTCGTTGACCAAGGATCAGGTTCAGTGCTCCCATTAAAATACTTTTCCCTGCACCGGTTTCTCCCGTAATAATATTCAGGTTTTCAGAGAACCGGATCTTCAGTTCATCAATGATCGCATAGTTCTGTATGTGAAGTTTTTGAAGCATTTTATTGTGTTGGCAAATTAGCGAAAAAGTAGTTATGGACTGGAAGAAAAACAGCGACTGGCGGGGAGGAAAGCTGCAAGCTACAAGCTGTTAGCTTTAAGCTGTTAGCTATTTAGCTATTAGCTATTAGCTATTAGCCTGAAGAAAGCAGTCAACTGCAGCAGTAAAGAATATGCTGCTATAAAAAAAACTTCAATTTTTAAAACAAGCTAACGGCTAATTGCTAACGGTCAAAAAGTACAGGCTTTCAAATATCACAATCAAGCTTGAGGCTTGCAGCTAAAAGCTTTCCCAACAAAAAACCCACTCAAAAAGAATGGGCTTCAATTTTAATAAACAAGCTAACGGCTAATAAGCTTTCCCAACAAAAAACCCACTCAACAGAATGGGGTTTCAATTATTATAAACCAGGCTTGAAGCTTACAGCTTGCACCTTTTCTACTTCACTACCACCGTATCATTCAGATCTGCATCTACCAATATCCTTCCGCAATTCTCACACACCATTACTTTTTTACGCAGTTTGATCTCGCTTTGCTTTTGTGGAGGTATCGCATGAAAACAACCACCACAACTATCTCTTTCAACTGGCACAACAGCCAATCCATTGCGGTAATTTTTGCGAATGCGGTCATAGCTCAACAACAATCTTTCGTCTACATGGCTACGTGCTTCTGCAGCGTCTTTATTATAATGCTTCTCTTCTTTCTCTGTTTCTTTAATGATCTTTTCAAGCTCTGCTTTTTTTGCATTCAGGTTAGCTTCTTTTGTGCTCACTGCCTTTTTTGCAAATTCAAGTTGCTTCGCTTTTTCAGCGATCTCTTCTGTAGCATCTTTTATATGCTTCTCGCAAAGCTTCTCTTCCAGCTGTTGCATTTCAATTTCTTTATTGATCGCTTCAAACTCGCGGTTATTCTTTACATTGTCACTTTGCTTCTCGTACTTTTTTATCAGCGCCTGCGCTTCTTTGATTCCTTCTTTCTTTTGCTCAATGAATTCCTGTATACCATTAATCTCCTCTTCCACCCTTGTCTGCCTTGCATGTAATCCTTCAATTTCATCTTCAAGGTCTTTTACTTCCATTGGCAACTCACCTTTTAGGATCTGAACCTCATCCAGTTTGCTGTCAATTTTTTGTAAAGTGACCATCGAGGTCAATTTTTCTTCTACCGAAAATTCTTTAACTGAAGCCATATTTGAAATTATTTTTTAGTTTGCCGGCAGTTAATTATAAATGACCATTGTTGTGTCACTCACTTTTACATCATCGCTTTTAGCAGCATTTTTAGTAAAAGTATTGAACAGGGTTGGTCTGCACACCGGTTTTTAGGACTGCAAAGTTAGGGAAATTTTGCCTCAAAATATCAAACAACAGGTCGATTGTGAACTGCTCACTCTCAAAATGGCCAATATCTGCCAGTAGTATCTTATTATCTGCATCAAAAAACTCGTGGTATTTAACATCAGACGTAATGTATGCATCAGCCTGTGCGCCAATCGCAGCCCCAGTCAGGAAACTCCCTGCCCCTCCACAAATGGCTACCTTTTTTATAATTTTACCGGTAAGGGCTGTATGCCTTATTACTGAAAGTTTAAATTTGTCCTTTAATAACTTCAAAAAGCGTTTTTCTTCCATTTGCTCCTCTAGTTCACCACAAATTCCACTACCGGTTTGCTGGTTTTGATTTTCCAAATCATAAATGTCATACGCAACCTCTTCATAAGGATGTACATTTTTCATGGCATGAACGATCTGGGTGCGAAGCCAAACAGGAAATATCACTTCCACCTTTTCCTCCTTTTCATAATGTCTTTCGCCAGGTTTGCCGACAAATGGATCAGTACTGCCGTCCCCCTTAAAACTTCCTGTTCCAGCTGTGGAAAAACTGCACTCGCTGTAATGTCCAATGTTTCCTGCACCAGCAGCAAATAACGCTTCTAATAAACCTTGTTTATTTGCAACAGGAACGAACACCGCTAATTTTTGTAAAAGGCGTTCTTTGGGAACAAGGATATTCCTGTTTACCAGGCCTATCTTATCAGCTATCCTACCATTTACTCCATCAATTATATTGTCCAGGTTCGTATGTATCGCATAAATGGCCATATCATTTTTAATTGCGCTGATAATGGTTCGCTCAACATAATTTTTCCCGGTGATCTTTTTTAAACCTCTGAAAATTATCGGGTGATGCGCTACAACAAGGTTACAGTTCCTGGAAATAGCTTCTATAACTACCTCCTCTGTTGCATCCAGGCAAGTCATGATACCAGTACATTCAGTTGCAGGATCACCTGTAATCAGCCCTGCATTATCATAAGCCTCCTGTAAAACAAGTGGCGCCGTTGTTTCCAGTACTTGTATGATCTTTGAAATGGTCATATCTAAAAATAGAATTTTTTTCTCACCTGCATTCACCGTGGCAACGCAAAGAAGTAGATTTGTAGATTATGACCAACTAATTTATCGATGGATTCAAAAGATCTATACGCGGAATATAAGATCCGCATTCAAAAAATCGCAGATGTAAAATATGCATCAGCAGTTTTGCAATGGGACCAGGAAATCTACCTTCCTCCAAAAGGTAATGATTTCCGGGGAAGGCAAATAGCAACATTGAGTGAAATAGCCCATCAACAATTTACGGATGACAAATTCGGCGGTTTACTCCATCAGCTTGCATGTAAAAATGATCTTGGTGAGAAAGAAAAAAGGAATGTAATTCTCAGCCTTGAAGACCATGACAAGAGCAAAAAACTGCCAACCGGTTTCGTAAGAAAAATGAGTGAAGCCGTTAATAAAAGCTTTCATGCATGGATCGAGTCACGTAAACAAAATTCCTTTAAAGTTTTCAGCGGTCCTTTGAATGACATCATCCAATTAAAAAAACACGAAGCCGATCTTTTAGGATATGAGCATCATCCTTACAATGCATTGATGAATGATTATGACAAAGGATTGACGGTAGAAATTACCGATAAGCTTTTTTATTCCTTACGGCCACGATTAGCCGAACTGCTGGAAAAGATCACCAATGCGCCCCAGGTCGACAATAGCTTCCTCCACCAGCATTTTGACAAGGACCAGCAATGGAAATTCGGAATGGAATTATTAAAACGGATGCAATTTGATTTCGAGGCGGGCAGGCAGGATATCAGCGAACACCCTTTTACCACCAACTTCAACAGCAGTGACGTAAGGGTTACAACAAGGATCGATGAAAACGATTTCGGAAATATGACATGGAGCTGCCTTCATGAAGGTGGACATGCCCTATACGAACAGGGATTGCCACCGGAACAATATGGATTACCGTTAGGTGAATATTGCAGCCTAAGTATTCATGAAAGCCAGAGCAGGTTGTGGGAAAATCTTGTAGGCAGAAGCAGGGAATTCTGGGAACACAATTATCCACTATTGGTTTCTTATTTTCCGCAGCAGTTTGAGAAAATATCAACAGAACAGTTTTATAAAGGGATAAACAAAGTTCAGCCATCACTTATAAGAACTGAGGCTGATGAGCTTACATACCATTTTCATGTAATGATCAGGTATGAAATTGAAAAAATGCTTATTAACGGCGACATTACTACAACAGATATCCCGGCATATTGGAATGAACATTATCAAAAATACCTGGGCGTTACAGTTCCAGGTGATAAGCAAGGCTGTTTGCAGGATGTTCATTGGAGCCATGGAAGCTTTGGCTATTTTTCCACCTACAGTATCGGCAGTTTATATGCTGCACAATTGTTCAATTGTATAGTGCATGCTAAGCCATCTGTTAAGCTGGAAATAAAAAATGGAAACATTAACCTTATCCTGGACTGGCTACAACAACATATTTATGCTCATGGCCGTTATTATAACTCAGAGGAATTGTGCAAACTGGCAACAGGCCAAAATTTAAACAGCCAATATTTTCTTGATCATGTTACCGAAAAATATTCCGATATTTATAAAACATAATATCCAACTTATGCCTGCCGCCGCGTTCAGATCCCGTTATATCATTGTAATACTTTTTGCCGTTCTGTTACTGGCGACAGGATGCAAAAAGGCTACAGAACAGATCCAGGAAGATATCCTGAAGCAATATTTTGAAACCAATATCCTTAACCGTGATTTCCGTGTGAAACTCGCCACAGACAACGGAACTGATCTTACTACTCAATATGACGGCTATACATTTAAGTTACTTCATGAGACGGATTATCAAGGCCCGATGACAGGGATTAAAGGCAGTACAACAATAACCGGTTCATGGAATTGTAATGAAGATTTTAGTAAACTCACGATATCGTTAACTTTACCCACAACTCCCCCAGAATTTATCTTTATTAACAGGGCCTGGAAGTTTACCAAAAAAGCCGTACCTGTAATGGAACTTGCCCCATGGGGTACACTACAACCATATGTTTTGCATATGGAGCGCCTGTAAGCTATTTCTACGCAATATTTATCCTGTTTTTCTGTTATTAAGTAGGAAATCCTTTATACCCTAAACATATAAAGAAAAACAGTCCTATGTCTACCTTAAAACTGGCGCGTTCAGGCCTTGTACTAGTCTGGCTTGTATTTTTAAGTCTTACGAGCAAAGCACAATTAAATGCGCAATTCTCGGCAACCCCGGTTTCTGGATGTGCTCCCCTTCTTGTAAATTTTACCGATCTGTCTTCTGGCAACCCAACACAATGGAGATGGGATCTTGGCAATGGAACAATATCTTTCTTAAAAAATCCGTCCGCAACATATTTTATCGCAGGTCAGTACACCGTTAAACTTGTGATTCAGAAGCCAGGGGGAATTGATTCTATCGTAAAGACACAATACATTACAATATTTCCGCAACCCGTTGTTAACTTTAATTCCTCCACGCAGGCCGGGTGTTTTCCGTTACCAGTACAATTCAACGATCTCAGCACCACCAATAGTGGAACTATAACACAATGGCAATGGGATTTTGGTGATGGAACTTTTGATAATACACAACATCCGAATCACATTTATTCAGCGGCAGGGAATTACAATGTATCTCTTGTTGTAACCAACAGCCATGGTTGCTTTAAGAGCCTTACAAATCCACAGTACATTCAAATATCGAATGGTACAACTGCGGATTTTACAAATACAATTCCGAACAGCTGCAGTCCTCCAGTGAACATTAATTTTCAAAATTTGTCTTCAGGTACCGGTTTCTTAAGCTACGCCTGGAATTTTGGTGATGGAGGAACATCTACACAGGTAAATCCTTCTCACAATTATTCAATGCAAGGAAGTTATACTGTGCAGTTAATTGTATCAAACAGCACTGGCTGCAGGGATACGATCATTAAGCCAAACTCAGTCACAATTGGAGCGGTTCAATCAACGTTCAATTCTCCGGACAGTGTTTGTGTCGGTACTGCCGTGACATTTATGAATACTTCTGTGCCGGCACCTGCAAGTTCATCATGGAACTTTGGCGATGGCAGTTTTTCATCCGTTATCAGCCCCGTAAAAACATATACCGTGGCAGGAAACTACCAGGTAAAGCTTGTCAATAGCTTTGGAGCTTGTAGTGACTCCGTTACAAGGAATATCATCGTGTCTCCCTTACCGATAGTATCCTTTTCTACAAATGATACCTTAAATTGCCAGTCACCTTTTACAGTCCATTTCACAAATACAAGTACAGGCGCAAATACATATTTTTGGCAATTTGGCGATGGAACAACATCCACTCTGCAAAATCCTGTTCATACATATACAACTGCCGGCAGTTTTACTGTCCGCCTGATCTGTACAAACATTTATGGTTGCAGTACCAGCCTGCCAAAACCTCAGTACATAAAGATCCAATTACCCCAGGCAAGCATAAATGGCTTGCCTGAAGAAGGTTGTGCACCATTTTCATGGACGTTTTCTTCAACAGTGAATTCCGCAGAACCTGTAACTGGTTATCAATGGAACTTTGGTGATGGGAGTAATTCATTGTTGCCAAATCCAACACATGTTTTTTCTGCAGGTACTTATAACATCAGCTTAATAATAACCACTGCAAATGGTTGTACCGATACAGTAACTGCTACAAATGGTATTAAGGTTGGCGTAAAACCCACGCCGAATTTTATTGCAACACCTAGAAATGTTTGCGCATATGTTGCCGTAAGCTTTAGCGATCTGTCTACCGGAAACGTAGATCAATGGCTTTGGGACTTTGGAGATGGAGGAACCTCTGTTGGCCAGAATCCATCCCATATTTATACAGACACAGGATATTTTTCTGTTCAGCTTATCGTCTGGAACAATGGTTGCCCGGATACTTTAAAGATTGATAATTACATTCATATTAGTCCGCCAATAGCATCTTTCACTGTAAGCTCATTATGTATTGATCCCCTGAGAAGGATCTTTACCGATCATTCAGTTGGGGCAGACCTTTGGAGTTGGAATTTTGGTGATGGCAACACATCAATACTCCAAAACCCTGTTCATGTTTATGTTGCTACAGGGACATATATTGTTACTCTTGTTGTTACAAACCTTGCCAGCGGTTGTACGCACACAGCAACTAAGACTGTAAGGCTTATTAATGAAAACATTGCGTTTATTGCATCAGATACAATTTTGTGTCGCAATACCATAGTCACTTTTATGGAAACTGGTTCCAACCCTTTAAATATTGGATTGTATCAATGGAATTTTGGTGATGGCGCAACAGGTACCGGGCATACAGCCACACATAACTATACGATTTCGGGCGTCTACGATGTATCGCTTATAATGGTAGATTATAACGGTTGCAGGGACACGCTCATTAAACAACAATACATCAGGGTCAATGGACCAACAGCGGGTTTCAGCGTGCCTTCAGCAGCAACTTGCATTATCAATAACATAAATTTTACCGACTCTTCTACAAGCGACGGAATTTCACCCATTACACAGTGGATCTGGAATTATGGGGATGGTGTTATCGATACACTTTCATCTGGACCCTTCCAGCATCAGTATACCAGTCAGGGAATTTATAGTGTTAGCCTTACCGTTACTGACATCAATGGCTGTTCGGATAGTCTTATTAAGATAAGCCTGCTTACCATCTCAAGACCAGTGGCGGGATTTAATGGCGATACGTTATCATGCCCAGGGGGAACCATTCATTTTTACAATACTTCAGTTGGAAACGGATTAATTTATCATTGGGATTTTGGAGACGGGGGCATCAGTATAAACACCAATCCAACCCATATATATGCTGCAAATGGCGTTTATACAATAAAGTTATTTGTGGTTGATCCATATGGCTGTACAGACTCAATGATAAAGGTAAATTATATCTCTATTTACACACCAACGGCCGGGTTCACGGTGAGTGACACAGCCGGAACATGTCCGCCACTGATCGTTTCATTTACAAATACCTCGCAGAATTATACATCTTTTTCATGGGATTTTGGAGATGGAAGCTCTTCAACGAATTTCAGTCCATCACACTTTTATAATATTCCGGGAACTTATAATGCTGTACTCACAGTTATTGGTACAGGTGGATGTATTTCCACCAGGCAGCAGACCATAACAGTGAGAGGGCCATATGGTACTTTTACTTATGATCCATTAACAGGATGCCAGCCATTATTGATAAATTTTATTTCGACTACCCAAGACCGTGTGTCGTTCATATGGGATTTCGATGATGGAACTACCATCCCAACCAATGATTCGATCATCTCCCATACCTACGTTATCCCCGGAAGGTATCTGCCAAAAATGATCCTGGTAGATATTGCAGGTTGTACAGTAGCAATAACAGGCCCCGATTCCATAATTGTTCACGGCGTTTCGGCTGGATTCAACTTTAACCCACCAAATAGCTGTACTCCTTCAAATGTTCAGTTCACCAATACTGCAACGAGCAGCGATGTGATCACAACTTATGCATGGGATTTTGATGATGGTTCAACTTCAACTTTGCCAGATCCCTCACATTTATATGTAGCACCGGGATTATATTATCCATCCTTAAAAGTAATAACTGAATTCGGATGTTTTGATTCAATAAAAGGTACCATTCCTATCAGGATCGTTGCACTTCCTGAAGGGCAGATTACACGATCATTGGATGGCTGTGTACCGCTCACGATGAATTTCGCAGGCTCATTGGCCATTCCCGATACTTCTGTTGTTACATGGTTTTGGGATTTTGGGAACGGAGCTACTTCAACATCAATCACTCCGCCAAACCAGGTTTATAATGTGGCAGGAACCTATCCTGTAACATTGATCGTTACGAATAGTTCCGGTTGTAAAGACACCATTCTTAACAGCGTACAAGCCTTTGCGTTACCAAACATCAGTGCAGGAAGAGATACAACAATTTGCCAGGGAATTGGAAGATCATTGCGTGCTACAGGTGGCATTAGCTATACCTGGTCACCATCAGCGGGATTAAGTTGTATAACTTGTGACAACCCTATAGCAACACCTTCAGCAATTACAACTTATGTTGTTGAAGGATTATCCGCACAGGGATGTATCAACACAGATTCGCTGATTGTAAATGTAAAATTTCCATTCAATATAAATAAAAGCGCAGGCGATACGCTGTGCAAAGGAAGTTCGATCAACTTATTTGCATCCGGTGCTTATACATATTCATGGAGCCCTTCCACAGGTTTGAATAGTACCTCAACTGCAACTCCTATAGCCTCACCGGTTGTATCCACTTTGTACCAGGTTATCGGAACTGATAATCTGAATTGTTTTAAGGATACAGCATATGTACCGGTAACGGTTTTCGATCTTCCAACCGTTGAAGCCGGTACAGATGAAACCATCAATGTTGGTGAAACAATTGATCTTATTCCTGTGATCTCAAACGATGTAATAAGCGTGATCTGGAATCCAACAGGTAGTATCTTCAGAAGTGATTATCCCTCGGTTACAGTAAGGCCAAGACAGACCACTACATTTACTGTTGAAGTAACAAATGCCGGAGGTTGTGTATCCAGCGATAACAGGACTATTTATGTGATCTGCAACGGTGCCAATGTTTTCATTCCAAATACATTTTCACCTAACGGTGATGGAGCAAATGACATATTCTATCCAAGGGGCAGAGGATTGTTCAGCATAAAATCTGCCAGGGTATTTAACAGGTGGGGTGAAGTGGTTTATGAAAAAAGCAATTTTAAGCCGAATGATTCATCGGCGGGTTGGAATGGAATTTATAAAGGACAACCATTGAATACAGATGTATATGTTTACGTTATAGACATCATGTGCGATAATAATACTGTCTTAACGTACAAGGGAAATATAGCACTGATAAAATAATGATGAGATGAAAATCGAAAGTTCCGAATACTAAAATATGCTAACTGTTCGTTAATAGTAAGAAGACCACAAATACCTCGATCCAAACCATGAAAAAAGCCATACACCTATGTCTAATAGTGAGCATGCTTATGCATTCACTTAATGGAGTTACACAGGACATTCACTTCTCCCAGATATTTGAAACCCCTTTGATTCGCAATCCCGCATTGGCAGGGTTATTTACCGGTGATATCAGGATCCAATCAGTTTATCGCACACAATGGAACACCGTAACAACCCCTTACAAAACAGGATCGCTGAATGGTGAGGTGAAACTGGCTGTAGGTAAATCAAATGACTATATTACTGTCGGTGCGCAGGTCTTATACGACAAAGCGGGAACAGTTGCATTGACATCAACCCATATATTACCTACGCTCAATTACCATAAATCTCTAAGCGAAGAAAAAAATACTTACTTATCCCTCGGGGTAATGGGAGGCTGGGTACAGCGCAGCTTTGATCAAAGCAAGATGACGACTAACAGCCAGTTCAATGGTTCAAATTATGATGAATCATTGGCGCACGGTGAATCATTTACCAAATCATCATATTCATATTTAGACGGGAGTATCGGTATGAGTTTTAATACACAGGTAGGAGAAAACGCTGACAATAATATTTTTGTCGGACTTGCGTATCATCATTTCAACAGGTCGAAAAAGATATCTTTTTACAGCGATAATTTATACGAAATGATGCCAAAATGGGTTGGGTCTGCAGGAATACGAATGAGCATGACCGACAATTCATACTTTACCCTTGAAGGAGATTACACAAAACAAGGCAAGTATACAGAAACCATGGCGGGTGCATTATATACAGTAAAGCTTGGAGATGTGGAAGACCCCAAATACAGTGTACACCTGGGTGCATACCTGCGTTGGAAAGATGCTTTGATCCCGGTTGCAAAACTGGAATTTAAGCCCATATCCATAGCCGTTAGTTATGATGGAAATATATCACAATTAAAAACTGCCAGTACCGGACAGGGTGGCTTTGAAATATCATTAACATACCAAAAATTCTTTGACCGGTTCAACAGCAGCAGGGATGCTGTGCGTTGTCCAAGATTTTAGCCTATCACAATCTGTATGCAAAAGTGCTGTATTGCTAACAAGTGAAGATTTTTGTTTTTATGGATTGTTTGGATAAAGGGAGCCCTGCCGCAAGGTGGGGCTTTCCGATTTATCTATCGGCCGGATTGTTCATATTGAAAACAAGGCCAGCCAGGGAAGCGCCTAACAGTGATCCGGCAAAATATATCCAAACATCTGCCCACACAAAACCTTTCATAAGTGTAACGCCTATCGCCACAGCCGGGTTAAAAGCACCGCCGGAATATCCACCAAATGTTGAAGCACAGGCAATAACGGTAAAGCCAATGGCAAGACCGTAAAAACTATTTCCAACATTGGCTTTTGCAGTGGCAGTATTTAAAACGACATAGGCAAGAGCAAAAGTGCCAAATGCTTCTGCAGCTATTGCTTTACCAACAGAACTGATCGGGCTTATACTTGGCCCTTCAATCTCAAAAACAAAACTTACAATTGCCCAGGCAGCCATTGCTCCACCGAATTGTGCGATCCAATAGATCATCGCCTCATTAATGGTTATTCCTTTCCTTATCAAAATGGCAAACGTAACTGCAGGATTATAATGAGCACCGGAAATATGTGCGCCGGCATAGATCATAACAAACAAAATACTTCCAATCGCAACTGGCGCAAATTCGCCAGCAGTATTGCCAATCGCTGCAACACCAACAACCAATACCAGGAACATGGTTCCGATAAACTCAGTGTAATACTTACTCATAAAAAAGTTTTCGGTTTATAATTTTGACAAGTTGAACAATTTTACTTAATTGCTGTTAACAACTTTTACACAAGCAAAATCTATGATCGTCCAGGTTGGTGAAAAAGCTCCTTGCTTTACATTGTATGATTCGGAAAAAAATAAAATATCATTGAGTGATTACAATGGTAAGAAAAATGTGCTTTTGTTGTTCTTCCCTTTAGCCTTTACGAGCGTATGCACGGTTGAACTCTGTACGGTTCGAGACAATATTCATAAGTATGAGAATGAAAATGTTCAGGTTTTAGGTATCTCTGTAGATTCTGTATATTCCCTGGCTAAATACAAACAGGAACAACAATTTAGTTATCCGTTAATAAGTGATTTTAACCGGGAAGCTTCATCAGCGTATAATGTATTATATCCCAGTTTCTCGGCTATGGAAATGAAAGGGGTTAGTAAAAGATCGGCTTTTATTATAGATAAGGCAGGGATCATCCAATATGCAGAGGTTTTGGAAAAAGCACCCGATCTCCCTGATTTTCAGGCCATTGTTTCAAAAATTCAAGAATTATTACGCTAAAACAACCGCTTCTGTAAATTATTCTTTTATTAGCTGAAATAAAATTGAAAATGACATTAAAATAGTTAATTTTAATATGAAGAATTGAAAAATTTTATTATTTTTACCTAGTTGAAGAAATTCATTTACATATTAATTTTATTTATTGGAATAACTTTTACATCATTTGCCCAGAGTTCAGTTCAGCCCTCCCAGGCAAAAATGATAAAATTTTATCCCAACCCTGCATCTTCTGTGATCAATTTCGATTACATAAAGGGGTATGATAAATCTTATTCCCTGCAAATTTTCAATTTTATGGGAAAGAGAGTTTTTGAATTAAAGAATACTCCATCCCGAATGACAATTGGCCTTGACGATTTCTTTCGCGGCATATACGTTTTCCAGGTTAGAGATAAGAACGGATCGATCATTGAATCCGGCAAATTCCAGGTAACCAAATAAGTTACTTCCCCCCTAATTTATTGTTATAATGCCAATTTGACTGCAATTCTGCATTGGCAAAATGTTTGACTGTTGTACCTTCGCAAACATTTAAAGAATACATAAGCACATGAACGAAAAGCAAATGCCAGTAGAAGAAAATAATGATATTGATATCAATGCAGATTCAAACCTCCCGGGCAATACCCACCTTAGTAATCCGGATAGTGAAATACTCCAGGAAACGGAAAAGCTGCAAATGGAATTAAAAGAACAAAAGGATAAATACCTAAGGTTGTCCGCCGAGTTCGACAATTTCAGAAGGCGGACTGCCAAGGAAAGAATCGAGCTTATCCAAACTGCAGGTAAAGAGACCATCTTTTCATTGTTGGAAATTTTGGACGACAGTGAGCGTGCAGAAAAGCAAATGCAGGCAAGTGATGATATAGCGGTAATCAAGGAAGGCACTTTATTGGTGTTTAACAAATTTCGAAACGTACTTCTGCAAAAAGGTCTTAAGGCTATGGAAAGTATAGGTGAGGATTTTGATGTGGAAAAACATGAAGCCATTACTGAAGTTCCGGCCCCTGAAAAAATGAAAGGTAAAGTGGTAGATGAGGTGGTTAAAGGATATTACTTAAATGACAAGTTAATTCGCTTTGCAAAAGTTGTTGTAGGAAAATAATTGAAATATAGATCGGTTGAGCTGTATAAAAGCACAGCGTTAGAATTATGAAAAGAGACTTTTATGAAATACTGGGTGTATCTAAATCTGCTTCGCAGGATGAGATAAAAAAGGCTTACCGTAAAGTAGCCATGCAGCATCATCCGGATAGAAATCCAGGTGACAAGGCTGCAGAGGACAAGTTTAAAGAAGCGGCTGAAGCATATGAAATCCTGAATGATTCAGATAAAAAGGCCCAGTACGATCGTTTTGGTCACAGTGCTTTTTCCGGACGTGGCGGCGGAGGTTTCAATGGTGGCGGAATGAATATGGATGATATCTTCAGCCAGTTCGGAGATATTTTTGGTGATGAAGGATTCGGAAGTTTTTTTGGAGGTGGCGGACGAAGATCTTCGGGTAGCCAGAGCCGTGGTACAAGGGGCACTAATCTTCGCGTTAAATTAAAATTGAATTTTGAAGAGATAGCAAAGGGCGCAAATAAGACCATCAAGGTTAAGAAGCATGTAAAGTGTACTACTTGCCAGGGTAGCGGTGCTAAAGATAAGAACAGCATGCAGACCTGCGGTACTTGCCAGGGTAGTGGCCAGGTAAAAAGGGTTCAAAATACATTCCTTGGCCAGATGCAGACAGTGACCACGTGTCCAACTTGCAGCGGAGAGGGAAGCACGATCACAAATAAATGTACCAGTTGTAAAGGCGAGGGCCGTGTATATGGTGAGGAAACAGTTTCTATTGATATTCCGGCTGGGGTACAGGAAGGAATGCAGTTAAGTATAAGTGGGAAAGGTAACGGAGGGGAGCGTGGCGGCGCCCCTGGTGATCTTATTGTTTTAATAGAGGAAGAAGCTCATCCACAATTACAACGGGACGGCTTAAACGTAGCTTTTGATCTGCATATTTCATTTCCTGATGCAGTTTTCGGCACGCAGGTAGAAGTGCCAACGATCGATGGACGTGCAAAAATTAAGATCCCGCCCGGAACACAAAGCGGAAAGATATTCAGGCTAAAAGGGAAGGGCTTTCCTCATGTTAATAGTTACGAAAAAGGTGACCAATTGATACATGTAAATATCTGGACACCTCAGAACATCACCACCGAGGAAAAAACGATGCTCGAAAAAATGCAGGAATCAGAAAATTTTGAGCCGAAGCCTGAGAAAAATGAGAAATCATTTTTTGATAAAGTGAGAGAAATGTTTAGCTAGAATGATTTCATTTACAATCGCCACGTTTTCTTTTTCTTCTTCTTCGTATTGTAAATTTTTTCAGCTTTGTCTATAAGCCTTAAAAACTCCTGTTGCAAATAATTATTTTTGTCAGCAACACGTATGGCAAAAGTTTTTATAAATGGCCAGTCAAGTGTTGCAGGGATGTATTGCGATTGCTTTAATTTTAATCCGAACATTGCTACCGCTGTTGCAAATTTCAGGTCCTGGTCTATTGTATCAACAGGAAGATAATTGTCAGTTATTTTACAGGATAATTTAAACTTAGTTGTATCAGTAGTATACTGCAGTGAAACCGTGGCAATATCATCAGCTACTGTTGTATTCCTTGTGAACAGGTTTTGTTGTGTGGGAATGATCTCAAAAATTGCAAGTGTACTGTTGCCACTACCGATCTCCCCTCCTTCCATATCACTATCGCTGTCTATTACAGCCTCCTTCTTGTTGTCGAAACCGATTAGCCTGTATTGCTTCACCATGGAAGGATTGAAATTTACATTCATGGATACATTATCAGCAATAGCATAAAAGGTCTGCGTAAGTTCTTTCACCAAAACTTTTTCCGCTTCGCGAATGTCATCCAGGTAGGCATAGTTGCCATTTCCCTTCTTTGCAAGTGACTGCAATTTTGAATCTTTGAAATTGCCCATCCCAACGCCAAGGCATGTAAGATATATACCCGACTGCCGTTGTTTTGCGATCAGTTCTTCCAATCCCTTTTCAGTATTTTCCCCAACATTGAAATCACCATCGGTGGCTAATACAACCCGGTTGTTTCCACCTTTAATGAAGGTGCTGCCTGCAAGCTGGTATGCGGCCCGTATGGCTGATGCGCCGGGTGTATCTCCTGCAGCATTCAACGATTCAATGGCTTCCAGGATATCTTCTTTTTTGGCACCAGACGTTGGCTCAAGCCATATGCCGACAGTGCCTCCATATGTTACTATCGATACCGTATCGATCGCCCGCAGATTTTTTACAAACATTTGAAAAGCTGCCTTCAGCAATGGCAACCTGTTTGGCATATCCATGCTTCCGGATACATCGATTAAAAAAACAAAATTGCAAGGCGGTACCTTATCCAGCACTAATTTTTTTGCGCTAATGTTTAAGTATAATAGCTGTTTTTGATCATCCCACGGACAAGAAGTAAGCTGGGAGGCCATTTTAAAAACATCCCCTTTCTCTGGCTCATTGTAGTAAAGATTGAAGTAGTTAACCATCTCTTCTATCCTAACAGCATCCGGAGGAACACTGCTCTCCATGTTCAGAAAACGCCGCACATTGCTATATGATGCTTTGTTCACATTTAATGCAAAACCTGTATTCGGATAAACAGCCGCATTAACAAAGCTGTTCTCTACCAGTTGAAAATATGTTTCATCTGCAGTGAACCAGTTGTACTTGGATGTTTGCTTGGTATCTTTTGTAATGGAGATAAGCTTAGGGCGGGCTTTGCTTACATTGGATGCAGATAATTTCAAAATAATATTCTGCCATTCATCAGATTTAACCCTGAGCGTTCTTGTTTCATAACCGTCCAGGCTTATAGTTAAAGAATCATATGGTTTAAGTACAGTAATACCAAATCCACCGTATGTTCCTGAATAATAAAACGCTTTTACAGAATGTAAAAATATTTTTGCATTTTGAAGCCCCTGGCTTTTTTCATCCTTTACCTGGCCCCTTAAATAATATTGACCAATTGCATTGTCTGCAAAGAAAAATAATAAAAAATATAGAGCAATTTTTTTCAAGAATAATGGTCGGTTATGAGATGCCTCGTTCACAGGTTCATTCTATTCCGTTTCTGTTAGTTGGTAT
>JBDSDG010000116.1:0-4820 GCA_039920685.1 Ferruginibacter sp. | reverse complement strand
GTTCCCTGCAATACCAGGCCGGCAATAAATTTCGACTCAAAGAAATATTCGTAGTATGCTTTTTTATTACTGAGTTCCAAGGTTATAATTAGGAGATTATTTAATTTGGAAATTTGAATATGTGGGTCTCTGATGAACTTAAATTTCTAATAAGTTCATCTGTAAAATTTCAAAATTGATTAGTTTTTGAAGAGGATCAACAGGGTCGAAATTTTTTCCTTCAGCTCTTTCCTGTGTACAATGAAATCAAGAAAGCCATGTTCAAGCAAAAATTCGCTGCGCTGAAAACCAGGAGGGAGGTCTCTTTTTATAGTTTCCTTGATAACGCGTGGACCAGCAAAGCCTATCAGGGCACCTGGTTCACCACATATAACATCACCCAGCATTGCAAACGATGCAGTAGTTCCTCCGAATGTCGGGTCGGTACAAAGAGATATATAAGGAATCTTAGCTTCGCTCATTAAGTTGAGTTTACCGGAAACCTTTGCTAACTGCATTAAGGAGAAAGCACTTTCCATCATTCTTGCCCCGCCACTCTTATTGATGATCATAAATGGAACTTTATTCAGCATACAATAATCGCATGCACGGCATATTTTTTCTCCCATCACACTACCAAGGCTACCACCGATGAATTCAAAATCCATGCATGCAACTACGAGGTCATTGTCATTCACTTTACCATGTGCCACAGTAATGGAATCATGGATGTCCATTTTTGCATAAGTATCTTCGAGCCTTTTTTTATATGGCTTCAGGTCAACAAAATTCAGGTAGTCCTTTGACCTGATGTTTGCAAAAAGCTCTATGTAATGATTGTTATCAAATAGTATTTCGAAGTATTCTTCGCTGCCGATCCGGTGATGAAAATCGCATTTTGGACAAACGAATTTGCCTTCTGAAAGTTCCGATATGGTACAGGTATATTTGCAGCTCGGGCATTTAGCCCATAAGCCTTCCGGTGCATCTTTTTTATCTTTGGTGGAAGTCAAAATACCTTTTTTTATACGCTTGAACCAACTTGCTTTGGTCTGTTCTGATGTTCCTTCCTCGCCGGCGAGGTTGGCATCAAAATCTTCATCTTGTCTCATTGTTGGCATAGTTAATTCAGTTTCAGGTAGGAACCTGTAACCCTGGTTTATGAACCAGCCGGTATTAATGTTTCCTACTACTTTTATTTAAGCGATGGTGATACTCTTATCCAAATATACATCCTGTATCATATTCAATAATTCAATTCCGTTTTTAAATGGCTTTTGAAATGCCTTACGGCCACTGATCAAGCCCATACCACCAGCACGTTTATTTACTACTGCTGTAGTTACCGCTTGGGCAAGGTCTGTATCACCAAGGCTTTCGCCACCACTATTGATAAGCCCAACCTTACCCATGTAGCAATTTGCAACCTGGTAACGGTTAAGGTCAATAGGATGATCGGAAGTTAGTTTTTCATATACAAGTTTGGAGGTCTTACCGTGCTTGGTTGCATTGTAACCACCATTGTTTGTTGCTAATTTTTGCTTGATGATATCTGCCTGGATAGTTACACCCAGGTGGTTTGCCTGTCCGGTAAAATCTGCAGCAGCGCTATAATCCACGCCTTCAACTTTGAAAGCATTATTCCTCACATAACACCAAAGCACAGTCGCCATACCGAGTTCATGTGCCATTTCAAAAGCATTTGCCACTTCATTCAATTGCCGGGCACTTTCAGGGCTTCCCCAGTATACAGTTGCACCAACAGCTGTTGCACCCATATTCCATGCAGATTTAATCTGACCAAACATCACCTGGTCAAATTTATTTGGATAGCTTAAAAACTCATTGTGATTTACTTTAACCATCATTGGTATCCTGTGGGCGTATTTCCTGCTGATGATCCCGAGAACTCCAAAGGTGGAGCAAACAGCATTACAGCCCGCCTCAATGGCAAGCTTTACAATATTTTCAGGATCAAAAAAAATGGGGTTTGGGGCAAATGAAGCTCCGGCACTGTGTTCAACACCCTGGTCAACTGGTAATATTGAAACGTACCCCGTTCCTCCGAGGCGGCCGTTTCCAAGCATAGCCTGCAAGTTACGAAGTGTTTGATTATTCCTGTTGCTGTTTATCCAGCTTTCCTCAATATGGTTTGGAGACGGTAGATGGATCTGGTCTTTTGTAATTGTTTTGCATTCGTGGTTTAGTAAGCTGTCGGCATCGTTGCCAAGTAATTCAATGATTTTATTTGAGGCCATAAATGTTGTTTTTTTACAAAAGTAATAAATAGGAAATTAATGAGGTTTGAGGATAAATATTTACCACGTATAAGTTATAGTTCAAAAGCAACATTATCAGAAACAGTTCTGGTTAGTGATTTTCAAATGATTCTATTCCCAAATTAGCACATTTCCAAATTTTCAAATTGCCTTATTTCCAAATTCATTTCTCAGCTTTTCAAAATAATCTGGTGCCATCAGTAACCTGCTCCCATACCAGCTGAAAATCTCACCATCTACAAGGATAATTTTTATTGCAGGTAATAGTTCATGCAATTCCTCCAGGTGCTTTTGTTGGAAAGGGTAGGGCTCTGAGGAAAGCAATAGAACCTGTGCACTTGATCTTTTAATATCCTTAATTTGAATGGTGGGATAACGTTCCTGGGCTTTATAAACATTTTCAAAACCGGCATGATCCATCATACTGCTGATAAAAGTGTCACCACCGATCGTCATATAAGGATCCTTCCAAATCAGGTAGGCCGCTGGCAGGTTAAAATTGAGATCCCTTAAATGGTCTTTAAACTTCTTTTTAATGTTCGAGACAAGTTGTAAGGCTTCAGCGAACTTACCGGTAAGTGTCCCGATATCCTGTATCATTTTATTAGCATCTTCAAGGTTGTTCACATCTGTTACCCAGATGGGGCATAGTTCCGACAATGATTCTATTTGATCCTTTACATTTTCTTCTTTATTGGCAATGATAAGATCAGGCTCTAAAGATTTTATTTTATCGATATCCAGCGCTTTTGTGCCACCTATCCTCATTTTATTCTGAAACCACGTTGAAGGGTGAACGCAGAACTTGGTGATGGCAATCGTTTCAGCTTCTAATCCAAGGTAATGGAGTAATTCTGTTTGAGAGGGAACAAGAGAAATGATCTTTTTGGGAATGTAGCCTAACTGCCCCGTGCTTTCAATAAACATTCTATAAAAGTACTGAATGGCCGAATAAAAAACTTCCACAGTTATTTGTGATTTCAAATTACTGCGGAAGCAATGTTTTCAATTCTTTGGGATCAGGATAGTTTTAGTATCCTTGAGTTCAGTACTGGTTTTCGCCATCATCGCTTTTTAAAGCATAGGCCGGGATATTGGATAAAAACGGGTCTCTTGGTTTTGCCATCGTCGCTTTTTAAAGCATAGGCAGGATATTGGTTAAGGTTTTAAAATAGAAGTTGACTGATATTGGATGATACGTTTTTCTTTTTGTCAGGATATTGGAAAACGAGTCTTGGTATTTATATTGGATAATTGGATAATGATTGACATTTAACTTCTATCAATCAACTTCTGACACAAAGATGCGGCGATAATTATATTGATGCAAGAGCGGTTCTGCTCTGTTTTCGTCTTGATATAATTACAGGACTAACAGGTAGATCAACTATGAATTGTAGGGAAAAGATACGTCGTAGATGTACGTGGGTTAGGTACTGGATTGTAAGAAGTAGGTAATAGTTATTAGGTATTAGTAGTGGGTAATTGGAAGAAAAGTGCAAGGTTATCACGAATCCCATATCTCGTAGCTGGCTTCATGCTGCAAGCAACAAGCTAAACTGTACAAACTTATCTAGTATCCCGAATCCCGCTTCATGCTACAAGCTGCGAGGTAAGTCCAAACCGTACGAACTTATCTGGTTTCCCGTATCTGCATAAAAAAACTTCCACCCGAAAGTGGAAGCTAAATTTCTTATCAACTTTTACATTGATCTTTCAGGATTCGGGTTTTACTTTCTAAGGGGGTTGCCTTTTATAGTAAAAATGATTTGCCTGGTTTCAGTTAGTTTTTCACCATCATCGCTGTAATTGGCAGCTTAGGCGTTAGGATACTACATTCTTGGTTTTTTAAAGGATCTTGGTTTGTTTTGCCATCATCGCTTGTTAAGGCATAGGCAGGATATTGGTTTGGTTTTCTTCGGACTGGATCTGTTTGGTTTTACATTGGATAATCAGATCTTTATTTTCAATTCAAAAAAGTAGAAGTTGATCGATATTGGATTTGTTGGATTTGCGTTGGATATTGGAATGCTGTTGGTTGATCTGGATCTTTGGATAATGATTGATATTTAATTTCTATCAATCAACTTCTGACACAAAGATGCGGCGATAATAGTGGCCATACAAGAGCGTTATTGCTCTTTTATCGCCTTGTTGTAAATACAGGTTCGGAATGATAATAAAGGGTAAGTTACTTAGTAGATTTACGAAGAAAGCTTTAAGCTGCAAACTACAAGCCAAGTTTAAACTGAATGAAGATCCCAAATCCCGCACCTGGTATCCGGTATCATGCGGAAATAACAAGCATCCCATATCTTCTTATCCCATCAATTCGCAGACGATTTATATCATTACGCAGAACAACATTACATCGCTGACATTTACGAACTATTTTTAATTGAAATGAACCGGGCGTATAATGGGAAGTTATATTTAGCATACCATCAATTTGCTGTGAAAGGATTCGAATTGAATGTGACTGATTATTTACTTAAACCATTCAATTTTGAACGATTTCAAATGGCGGTTGAAAGGGCACAAGAAAATTTGTTGAAGAACAGT
>JBDSDG010000115.1:0-5800 GCA_039920685.1 Ferruginibacter sp. | reverse complement strand
TATATTCTGGACCAGGGCCAATAAACGTTTGAAACGCTCCATATCCATAACCAAATGATAAATTCGGATCCCACATATAAAATACGTCTTGTATCCCGCCCGTTTTTTCAACTTTTGAAAAATCTATAGCTGAAGCAAATGGGTTCCCTATTGCTGAGAACAATCCGGCCGGTACATTTATTACAGGTTGTGTGCCAGTATAAAGTTCACCCTTTGTACGCAGAATAGTAGTTGTAGGAGCCTGGTTAAACATGTTAACCGTTCGATCTCCGCGAATAAAACACATATAACCGCCAGAGAATTTTATCGGATTAAAAGTTGAGGTTATTCCGTCATATCCTCCTGTTGTTGAATTATAGGTTTTTACCGATGGGCCACCTGGAGTTTGCACATCAAACCCTTCACTTGCCCATGTTGACCGGTTACTTGTAATATGAAATCCAAATCCTGACAAGCTGGTTGAATTTGCTGTTTGATCTTCCTGCCATGACTGGTGTATAGTTTGGGTAGAATTGGTTGGAATAGATAAGAATCTCCATGCTTTTGCAGCGGGTATAAAACATTCAACCATTACCTCACCTGTAATAACATCCTGGGCTACGCCTGATGAATTGACAGGTATCTCTGCTACATAGGCTGTGCTGCCTGCAGTCGATTTCAATGTAAGATTATCATTAGTGACAAGCGTTTTTCCAGTTCCAGTAAATGAAAGCTTTCCATAAACATCCAGTGCTCCTCCCAAGATCAGGCTTCCGCTTGTGCTTACAATCAGATTTTTTAAGGCATTATTTTCAAAAGTATTAGTAGCTATTTGCTGACCGGATGAACCAATGAAATCAACAGTTCCATTGCCAGCGATAAATGAACCTGTATTGTCAATATTTCCTGATACTTGAATAGTTGCATTGTCAACTGTAAGAATTGCACCAGCTTTAATCATGATGTTTCTAACCGAAGCAATTCCTGCTGTTAATAGTGGTTGGTTAGGTGTTCCGCCGGGTATATAAACATCCGGGCAGGTATTATTGGGCACGGTATTTCCCGACCAGTTACCAGGTGTAAACCAGTCATTGCCAGTGCTGCCTTTCCAAAGATTTCTAACCAATAGTAAAACACCATTTGATGCTACTGATGCATTACATGGAGCCGCCACAGTAGCTATCGCCTTATATAAATACCCGCTCATGGTGATTGGCAATGCAGTAAATGAAAGTGTATTTGTATTCGTGCCATTGAAAATTGCATTATTCGAAATAGCATGATAACTGGCACCATTGTCAGTACTTTCCATCCACTGATATCCAGGATTGGTGCCTGATGCTGAAACCGACATAGACGCATTCCCATCAACACAGAATATCGTTTCAACAGGCTGGCTGGTTAACGCAAAAGCCGGTTCTACATGCACTGTCACAGTTGCTGAATCAGCACATGTAATATTGCTGACCTTCCACTTGAACACATTATCACCAATTGATAAGCCCGAGACAGTTGTTGATAAGCTGGTTGGATTTGCTATCGTGCCCGTTCCGCTCAAAAGTGTCCACTTGCCTGTATACGGTGATGGATCACTTCCTGTAAGATCTGCCGATAATTGGTTGCACAAAGATTGGTTGCTTCCGGCATTTACAACCGGCACAGGTGCGTCTATGGTAACCGTTACTCCCCCTGAAATTAACATTGGTGAGCACGAACCGCCGTTGACTACAGAAACGATCGCATCTACTGTGTAGGTTCCTGCTAAAGTTTGGTTAGGAAAATTTAGGGCGCTTCCAGTGCCAACGATTGAAGTTCCAGTGTATACTCCGTTCCGTAACAATCGGTATGTAACAAAGAATTCTGGTAAACCATTTATCGAACCACTTAAGCCTACTGGTACACCACTTCCACTATTCCCGCAATAAGAACCACCACCGGTCATAGTAAAGCTGCTTGATGATATCACGAAATTGGCATTAACATGCACATGGTTTGAATAAGAGGTACATCCACCTGACCTTACAACCCTCCGATAAAAGCCATTATTATTAGACTGGGTAACGACAAGGCTTGAACTTGTTTCACCTGCTATCGGCAGAAAGTTTGAATTACCAGGGTTACTGAATTCCCATTGGTAACTGTACACGCCGTTCCCACCTATTAATGCAGGTGATCCCTGGTCAATTGTAACAATAGCTGTATTTCCCGCGCTGCAAACAGAGCTTAGCTTAACAACATTTATGATCGTTTTACCCAACGTAAGCGTTTTTGTTGACGTACTCATTCCGCATGGAGCATTACCAAAAGCTTTCAAAGTAAGCGTTACATTACCTGCAGTTTTATCTGCGGGACTTGGAGTGTAGGAAGCCAATGACAAAGAAGTAGCGTTGGTAAATGTACCGCTACCACTTGTGCTCCACAATACACTTGAATAATTAGAAGCTGTAGCTCCCGCTGAAATATTTATCGAAACGGCTCCTGTAGGATTAGCCTGGTTTGCATCGCCACATAATGATATTGTTGTACCTGCATTCACGCTCGGAAGCTGTGTAACAGTGAGGGTTACTTGTGCACATGCTGTATTATAAATACAGGGAGACTGATCTTCATATCGTCCATAATATGTTGTTGTTGCTGATGGACTTACAGATATACCATTACCTGAGCCCACCATCGTACCCCCGCAGGATGAAGTATACCAGCGAATAACCGTTCCCAAAACAGGAGTTCCTCCATTAAGCGAAAGTGTTGCCGACCCACCTATGCAAATAGTAGCAGGGCTTGCCACAGCTGACACCGGGCTGGTTGATCGCTGTGTAACCGTTACCGTTACTGCTACGCATCCTGATACATAAGAGCATGGAGCTGCATTTTCATATCGACCATAATAAGTAGTTGTAACCGCCGGGCTGACAGAAAGGTTATTTCCTGAACCAGCCAGGGTTCCTCCACAAGATGCTGTGTACCACCTAATCACTTCGGCTGTTCCTGAGCCACCGCCGGCGATTGAAAGATTTGTATTTTGTCCAATGCAGATCACCGGTACTGATGCCGCTGCCGAGGTCGGATCGGCAGAAATTTGTTGTACAGTTACAGTAACCTGTACACAGCCGGAATTATAACCACATGGTGCCGCATCTTCATACCGGCCAAAATAGGTGGTAGTGACTAAGGGGCTTACTGATAAATTATTCCCGGAACCCGTAAGGTTTTCGCCACATGATGATGTATACCAGCGGATCGTTTCAAGAGTTCCACCTCCACCACCTGACAAAGAGAGTATTGTATTCTGACCAACGCAGATAACAGGGACAGAAGCGCTTGCAGAAATAGGATCAGCTGATTTTAGATTAATGTTAAGGATCGAATTATCAGAATATTCTGAAGTACATATGCTTGTTGAGCTTGTAAAAACTATGTAATAGCTACCTCCATCTGATGCCGAAACCGGGTTTATTGTAAGCGTGGTCGTCACCGTTGTGGCGTCACCGTTAGTTATAACACCGGTATTTATCGGAGTAGCTCCTTTGAACCATTGGGCTACAAAAGGACCTGTTCCTGTTGCAGTTGCGGATAAACTTGCTACAGATTCCTGGCAAATGTTTTGTGTTGGCTCAGGTTGAGAAGTTATAAATATTTCCTGGTTAACAACCAGCGCAGAATTGTTTGATGTTAGAGGAGCACAAGGTCCAGCAGTTATTATAACATTGTAATCCGTCGCCGCGTCTGATGCAGCAACTGGGTTGATCACCAGGGTATTTGTATTAACGCCTGAAAATCTTCCACCATTACTCAATGGTGAGGAGCCTTTATACCATTGGTAGCTAAATGTGCCGGACCCGGAAGCCTGTACATTAAAAGTAGCTGGCGTACCTGAACATACAGTTTGTGTTGTTGCTGGCTGTGTCGTTATTGAATTTAATTGGTAAACATTTATTGTAGCACTACCGGAAAGGTCAGCAGCTATTGCCGAACAACCTGCATCATTTAAGGTAGCAACAGTGTAGGTACTTGTTGATGACGGGCTGATCGCAACATTTATCGAAGGCGCAGTTCCGCTGAACGGCATTCCGTTGGAAAGTGTTCCGGAATTAGTTCCTGTACCCGTTACGGTGAGCAGTAGGTTTGCAGTTGAGCCATTGCAAATAGACGTACTCCCACTTATCGTTGCGGTTGGCCGGGCCTTTACAGTTACTGTGGCAGTTCCACTAATGTCTGCAGCAATTGCAGAACAGTTTCCGTTAGATAATGAAACTATCGAATAGCTTGTTGTCACCGCAGGACTTACACTAACCGTTATGGCAGGTGCTGATCCACTAAAAGCTGCGCCATTTGATAAAATACCGCTTATCGTTCCCGGCCCTGACACTGCAAGGCTAAGATTTGTTGAAGAACCATTACATATTGAAGTAGTTCCGCTTAATGCACCGGTGGGCCTTGTATTTATTGTAAACGCTGCCGATTGGTTCAAACTAAAAGGGCTGGTCCGGTTGTAGTTTGGACTAGTTGACCCCATTGAAAGCCTGTATCCTGAGCCGGCTACCGAATTTGCAGGAATAGTGATCGTTGTCGTTATATTACTTGTTGTTCCGCCATTGGAGCCGGAATAAGTGATGCCGGTCGTTTGGAAAGTAGATAGCTGTGAAAAGCCTGAACCGGTACTATTGCTTAGATAAATAAAATAGGTCGTTGAGTTGCTGTATCTATTGGTGCCATTACCATTTATAGTGGAAAATGTGATAGTGATCTGGCTTCCTGCACATACTGGTAGCCCGGATAGGCCCGTGATCGCTATGCTCTGGGCATTGATATTCGCAATAGCTAATAAGGCCAAAGTAACCGCTAATAGTAACCGCTTAATTGAACGGTTTAGATGCTCAGGTAAACATGTTTTCATTTCTTCTTAGGTTTGAGGCAATATGCCGGTACAACAAATAATTGTAAAGGCAAGGAGATACCAGGTGTACGGAATTAGCTGAAACTATTTATGAAGAACATAATTTATGAACTACAAAAATTTGTTAGGGCAGCTGGGTAAGCGGTCTAAATAAGAAGAGGAATAAAAACAGGTAACCTGTTTTAGTGAGATTTCAATAGATAATGAGAGGTAAACATAATGCCAGAGGCATCATTCAACTGTAAAAGTATATACTGAAATTACTATTTGCAAGTTTTTACCAAACTAATTTAAAATAAAACAAATATCTCCCACTGTATAAAAAAAATGACAGGTTGTTATAATTGCACAATTATTGTGTAAGGATTATTTTATGGTTCAATTTTTAAAGGATCATCCGGTCTGGCTCACCACTCTTGATATATTATTCCATTTAATGCTTTTTGTAGCAATTGTCGCTGTTTTTGTGTTTACGGTACGAAAGCCAATGAGACAATATAAGTCGACAGATATATTAATTTTCAAAAAACTTCAACATCTGCAAACGGCTTCAAATAATAAATTGATGCTTGCAATTACCTTCTTAGGAAAACATCAATTCCTGATACCGGCTAACTTGACATTAATAATCCTGTTTTTCACAATGGGAACATACCATTGGTACGCCTTCCGGTTATTGATCATGTCCCTTAGCAGCCTCTTACTTATGTTCGTACTTAAGCGATTGTTCCACCGAAACAGGCCCGGGGATCCGTTGCTCTTCCAGGCAAAGGGAAAAAGTTTTCCAAGTGGTCATGCAATGATGTCAGTGACATTTTATGGTTTGTTGTTGTATATGTTATTGCAAACAGGAATGGGGCCGGGAATTAAAATAGGCATTACCTTTTTTATAACCCTGCTGATCTTATTGATCGGCTTTAGCAG
>JBDSDG010000114.1:0-19855 GCA_039920685.1 Ferruginibacter sp. | reverse complement strand
TACTTTCTCCTTTGGGATTTGTATGCATCATTGCAACAATGATATTTTTAGCACTGGCAACCAGGTCCATTGCTCCGCCCATGCCCTTTACCATTTTTCCGGGTATCTTCCAATTGGCGATATCTCCCTGGTCGCTTACTTCCATTGCGCCCAAAACTGTAAGATCGACCTTACCTGACCGGATCATTCCAAAGCTCATGGCACTGTCAAAGAATGCAGAACCCGCCAGCGTAGTGATCGTTTGCTTTCCTGCATTGATCAGATCCGCATCTTCTTTTCCCTCCTCCGGAAATGGTCCCATTCCTAATAACCCATTCTCACTTTGCAGAACAACATTGATCCCTGCAGGAATATAATTTGCAACCAATGTTGGAATTCCGATTCCCAGGTTCACATAATATCCATCCTTTAATTCCCTTGCAATGCGTTGTGCGATCTGGTATTTGTCTAGAGCCATTGTTATAATTTTTGAAGTTGATGCTTTGTAATAAGGGATACGAGATACAGGATACCTGATACCTGATACCTGATACTTGATACCTGATACTAGAATTCCACCTTGCACTCCTTACTACTCTTACCTCTTGTCCTCTTACTTACCTGCTCCCCACTTTCCTAACTGTCCGCTGCTCTATTCTTTTCTCATAATTACTGCCTTGAAATATACGATGCACATAGATCCCGGCAGTATGAATATAATTTGGCTCGAGTTCTCCTGCGGGAACTAATTCTTCAACTTCAGCTATGGTGATCTTTCCTGCCATTGCCATTAAAGGATTAAAATTTCTTGCAGTATCCTTGAAAATTAAATTACCAAGAGTGTCACCTTTCCATGCTTTAACGATCGCATAATCTGAATCGAACGCAAATTCCAGCAGGTAATCCTTTCCGTTAAAGTTCCGCAGTTCTTTTCCGGTTGCTACTTCCGTTCCTACACCGGCGGGTGTAAATATTGCAGGTATTCCATATCCTGCCGCCATACAACGTGTGGCTAATGTTCCCTGCGGAACAAGCTCAACCTCCAGTTCACCGCTTAATAATTGCCTTTCAAATTCTGCATTCTCTCCAACATAAGAAGAGATCATTTTCTTTACCTGCTTTTGTTTAAGCATCAATCCTATACCAAAATCATCCACACCCGCATTATTTGAGATGCAAGTTAAATTCTTTACGCCTTTTCTTACCAGTGCAGCAATGCAGTTTTCAGGGATGCCACATAGACCGAATCCTCCTAGCATTAAAACACTGCCATCCTTTATATCTTCCAGCGCTTCATCAGCATTCCTGTATACTTTATTCATAACCTCTTCATTTAATTGCCGGTATTTTTTTTTCTAAACGCTGCTGTTTTGCGATCAAACTATCCATCATTTTTGTCATCACCTCTTTATGATTTGAATACCATGTATAGCTTTTGTAAAATTGATCACGGGTAGTATGGTGGATCTTGAAAACCTTTTCCTGCAGTTTAAGATTCTCTACTTCAGGATTTGTAACACTGTCCCTTTTTATAAAATCTGTTGCGTAAACATCAGCCCTGATAAAATCCCAAAAAATCTCCTGCATTTTATCCGGCTTCAGGATTCCTTCCGGTAACTCACTGTGGCGGCTGCACGAGAAGATACAAACTGATAAAAGAACTATTACCAGTTGCTTCATTTTAATTCATCTTTATATTTACTCGCATTGGTAAGATCAAGTTTTGGAAGTAGTTCCAGAGCCCTTGATTTTTCCTGGGGTTTTGCTTTTGAGAAAACCTTTATCAATTCAGTCGACTTACCCTGGAAGAAGAACTGGTTAATCATTGTATTTGGATTATCATTATTGAAATTATCCAGCAGGTTCAATACATTTACGAGTTCGGTTCTTGCGGCGTTCTCATTTTCGTAAAGCTTATCAAGAACAAGCCGGTAATAATTATAGTATATATCATGCATGATAGCATACCGGCTATTTGACATATTCTCAACCAGCCAATAACGGTTACGAATACCGTCAAATGCCTTCCACCCGGAGATATTCCTGCCATCCGGGGCGTTATTTACTATGTTCTGGGCTTTCTGAAAGAACACCTCACCACCTTTCTGTGCAAATGAATCACCGTCAAATCCAAGGATCAGATTTGCATAATAGGCGAATACTGCTGTAAGGTTCGACACCAAACCATCGGTACCACTGATCCTGTTCTCATTAAAATCAAGCTGTTGAAATTCCACGTACTTAAAGGAAATATCTTCATCCTTATAATTCACCATTGGTGAAACATACGTTGTATTAAAAACCGGCCTTGCGGCCTGAACAGTTAATGAAGCCTTGTATATATTGGCTTCAGCCGTTGACTCCAGGTTCAATAAAAAATTACAATCGATCCTTTCATTGGTTGCATATGTCTCCGGAGACCATTTACGGTTGTTCAAGAAATTATTTAAAGCTGTTTGAAGTGTAGAGAAAGTGTTCTTATTGACGCCACTTCCTACGCGTGTGCTTACAACAGTAACCCTTGCATTTAATTCCTGCGCATTTGTGATGTTTGAGATCAGCAGGCAGACTGCCAGATATATCCTATACATGTGTAAATTTTAAAATTGTATCAACAATATCCACTGCTACGGCAACTTTTGATTTTGTTTCAAAATCATATTGTTTTCCAGTCTTATCAAAAATAGTGATTTTGTTAGTGTCGTGGCCAAACCCTGCACCTGCATCATTCAGGGAATTTAAAATGATCATATCGGCATTCTTCGACTTAAGTTTTTTTAGCGCGAATTCCTTTTCGTTGTTGGTTTCAAGCGCAAAGCCCACAAGAAATTGTTTTTCTTTTTTCTGTTGGCCCAGGGAACTTAAAATATCCGCCGTTTCTTCCAACTCTATCACAAGACTGTTACTGGATTTTTTGATCTTATCCTTTGCAGGCTTCTTAATTGTATAATCAGCCACAGCAGCGCTCATGATAGTGATATCAGCATGTGGAAATGCATCCATACAAGCTGTATACATTTCTGCGGCACTGGTCACTTTAATAGTATTGAATTCACCATTCAACTTCTGTGAGCCCGGACCTATTACAAGTGTTACACTTCCACCCCTTCTTTTACACTCAGATGCAATTGCAATTCCCATTTTCCCCGAGGAATGATTTCCAATAAACCGAACCGGATCTATCGCCTCGTATGTAGGCCCTGCCGTTATGAGGATCTTTTTACCAGCCAGGTCATTGCTTTTCAAAAAAAAATCATGGAGCCATTTTACAATATTTTCAGGCTCCTGCATCCTTCCCTCACCGGTAAGGCCACTTGCCAGTTCACCATTATCCACAGGAATTACTTTATTTCCGTATTCCTGTAATTGTGAAATGTTCTTTTTCGTAGAAGGATGTTGCCACATATCTTCATCCATTGCAGGCGCAACAGCAACAGGACAGGTCGCAGATAGGTAAACCGCCATTAATAGATTATCGCAAATCCCATTTGCCATTTTAGCCAGTGTATTGCAGCTTAACGGTGCAATGAGCATTATATCTGCCCATCTTCCAAGCATAACATGGTTGGACCATGAGCTATTCTCAGATAATTCGGTAAGCACGGGATTCTTTGATAAAGTAGATAGTGTTAATGGCCCTATAAATCCTGCTGCAGCGGGAGTCATGATCACTTTAACCTCAGCACCTGCTTTTATAAGCAACCTTACCAGCACCGCCGATTTATAAGCTGCAATGCTCCCGGAGATCCCCAATAAAATTTTTTTTCCTTTTACCATAAAAAAAATCCCGCTTTAGGCGAGACTAAATTAATTCTTAAAAACTAAAAGAACGTGTAAAATTCTAGTTCATCAACTGAACAGATCTTCATCATTCTTGCGGAAATACACTTTATCTTCCAGGAATTCTGTTGTTGCAAGTAACGCTGGATTTGGCATACGCTCGTAAGCCCTGGAAATTTCGATCTGCTCTTTGTTTTCATGGATCTCTTCCAGGCTATCAGTATGGCTAGCGAATTCCTCAAGCTTATTATGCAATTCTTCCTTGATCGTGATGTTGATCTGGTTTGCCCTTTTTGCAATGATCGCTATAGACTCATACAAATTGCCTGTCTTATCTTTTAAGTCAGTTAATTTTTTTGGTTCTACAACACTGTTGGTATTACCGCTTAGCTGACGACGTAGTTTGCTCATTTTGTATTTCTTTAATGTGATTTTTACTTAAATTACTATAATCTGCTCCTTCTTTAAGCAGTGTACTTTCAGGATACCTGTCTGCAAAGTCCTCGTATTCAGAGACTACTTTCTCATATCGCTCAGTTTGCTTTTCAAGTACACTCAATTTTGCAAAACGGTAATAAGACTTAACGGTCATCAATTTATATTCATCACCTTTTACAGATTCAGGATAGTTATTCAGCAATGTAGCAAATGCTATTGCAGAAGCCCTGTACTGAGCCAGGTTATAATAAAGTCTTGCGCCGCGATATTCTTTGGCTTCAAGCTTTACCCTTGAAAGGTCAATGATATCAGTAGCATCTTTGATCCTCGGTGAACCAGGATGAGTATTGATAAATGCCTGCATCATGCCGATCGCTTTAACTGTGTTTACCTGCTCCAGGTCTATCTTTGGTGATTGCTTATAAAAACAATATGCCCGCATATAATCCACTTCCTCCGCTCTTGAGCTATTTGGAAAAACTTCCAGGTAACCTTTGAATAAGTTTTCTGCATCCCTATACATCTCTAAATAAAAGAAGGTATATGCATATTTATAATACAGATCCTGGAATTTCTGCGTGCCTTTAAAAACAGGGAATAGATCTTCGTATAAGGTCTGTGCTGATCGGTATCTTTTCTTGCCATAAAATTCATCTGCCTTGGCAAGTTTATACTCATAGTCTTTGCTCTTTTGGATCTTAGCCAACTGGTTACAGGCAGAGAAACCGAACATGATCACCAGTAATGTAACAACAATTTTAAATGATCTCATAAAGGAGGTGCGAAATTAGTGGATTTTTGTCAAAAATGCCAGTAAATAGATAATATACCAAAAAACACCTGTTAACTCTTTTATAAAGAAAACCCTCCCAAAAATTGGGAGGGTCTCATTATTTGAACAAAAAGTGAAATTAAAACCTATTTACATTGACTTAATGTCAACCGTATTCTTATCACCGCCACCAACTTCGCAATTGGTCGTGATCCTGTCAGCACTGATGCCTTCTCTCTCTACCAGGTAATTCTTGATAGCGTCAACTCTTTTCTGGCAAACAGCCTGTGAAGCTTTAGAAGCTTCAGGATAACCGGTAATATTAATGTTACAAGTTGGATTTGCTTTCATTCTTGCAGCAACTGTTGCAAGCATTGCTTTTGCATCTGTTGTTAAGGCAGATCCATTACCCCTGAATGTAAGACTTGGGTAATCAGTAGGGCAGGCAACTCCATTTACACCACCACCGCGAAGGCTGTCATTGCAACATGGAGGATCTGGGCATTTACCCACACCATCAGCATCAACTGGCTGGCATTCTGTTGGAGTGATCAATTGCTTGTCTTTGCAATCTGGCACACCATCACCATCAGTATCTTTTGTTACACCATGAGTATCAACAGGGCAACCTGCAGGTGTATTTGGCTCACGATCAAGTTGATCTAGAACACCATCGCCATCAGCATCTTCATACACAGGCTTTGGTAACTTCATGTGCTTTGGATTGTTCAACTCGCTGTATGCATAATCCAATGGATTAAGCCACCACAATGGTTCAACAGCTTTTCCACCAAGGTTGAAATTAAGGTGAAGAGCAAGGTAGTTATAAGAATCAAAATCACCGGTAAGGGTTGCATCACCATAAGGATGCTCGCTCCATTGCTGACCATCCAAAAGATCATCTTTGATGAACGTGTGGCGATCTTCAATAGCAAGGTTGATCCTTTTTCCTAATTTAAATGCGATACCAACAAGCACGGTTCCCGAAGGTTTTAATGTATTATCTCCAAGCTTTGGGCGACGCTCTCCATGATTTTCAGCAGGAGTCTCATAGCTGTCATCCATCATATCCTTCAATGCTTTTCTTACATCCTTACGGTTCTTATAAACCAATGGATTTGCATTTAAAATAGCGCGGTATTCAGCTGCATAAGTAGATCCGTTATCATTCAATGCATTTACATTCACTTCATAAATCGTTGCACCAACACCACCACCTCCGTATACTACGAAACCGGTTTTTTGTTTGTGAAAACGAATATTATTGAGTGTTATGATACCTTGTAATCCAAGGTCCTGAACATGTGATTTATAATTGTAATAAACAACGTCAGGTGCTGTACCTGCTGGTGAGCCAGCAACTCCATTCCGGAATTCAACCGGACCAGCAGCACTGCGAACAGGCGCATAGTATTGTCTCCAGGCAGGATTTTTAGCAAAATTCTCAGATGCGAGCCAGCTTGCACCTTTGCCTGTTCCATTCATGTATTCTAATCTTAAAGAGAAGACATAACCAAAAGCTTTTCTTACGTGAACACCAAATCCAATTGTAGGGAATTTAATAGGAACGTCGCCGCTGATCATGAAAGTTCCCACAGATGCGCCTATCTCCCACATATTACGTGGCTTTGCTGGAAAACTGTATGAGTTATTCCAAAACTCATTTTGCTGAGGCATTTTCTTAGCAGATATTACGGATGAGTCATACACATCATATCCGCTGCCAGACTTGCTTGAAGACTGGGCATATGCTCCCGTGAACAGGATCATACAGAACCCAAGTAGAATTAATTTAAACTTTTTGCTTGCCATAACTTAATGATTGATAGATTTCTAAATATACGAGTTGATTAAATGCAAATTTATCGATTGCTTATGAATAACCAAATTTTTTTAGCATTAATTTAAATGGTGATGTTTTACCGTTTGTGTGAAATTCCATATAGACGGCAACTTTCGGTATCCAATGAAGACAAGGGTTTCCTCAATTCACACTGGATTTACCTCAAATAAATAATTTGATAAGGGTACATACTGTATTATATTGCCTTTTCTTAAATGAATTTTGTAAACAAAGTAATAGGCAGGGAACTTGAAACTTTTGAAAAAAAGTTTGCCGATGCAGTACGCAGTCAAACGCCTATGCTTGACCGTATTATGAAGTATATAATACGGCGGAAGGGCAAGCAAATGCGTCCCATGTTTGTTTTTTTAAGTGCAAAATTGCATGGTGAGATCAATGAAAGCACATATAGAGCGGCCGCATTGGTCGAGTTATTACACACTGCTACACTGGTTCACGATGATGTTGTTGACGAATCCCTGGAGCGCAGAGGTTTTTTTTCGATCAATGCGATCTGGAAAAACAAAATTGCGGTGCTGGTTGGTGATTACCTCTTGTCTAAAGGCCTTTTATTGTCAACTACCAACGAAGACTTTCAACACCTCCATATTGTTTCCGAGGCAGTTAAGCAAATGAGTGAAGGTGAATTGCTACAAATGGAGAAATCAAGGAAACTAAATCTTGATGAGGGAATTTATTTCGAGATCATCAAAAATAAAACTGCATCACTCCTTTCTTCTGCCTGTGCAGTTGGAGCATACAGCACCTGTAAGGATCCAGCCATAACCGACAAGATGAAATTGTTTGGAGAAAAAGTTGGCATCGCATTCCAGATCAAGGACGACCTTTTTGATTATGGAACGGAAGATATTGGAAAGCCAACCGGCAATGATATCAAAGAAAAGAAACTTACACTTCCGCTTATATACACGCTTAACAATGTTGATAAAAGCCTGAAAAAGCGTATTATTTACATCCTGAAAAATGAAAATAAAAATAAAGAAAGCGTGAAATTTGTCATTGATGCAGTGATACAATGTGGAGGGATCAGGTATGCCGAAACTAAAATGAATGCTTACCGTGACGAAGCCCTGGATATCCTGAACAAGTTTAACGAATCACCTGTAAGGAATGCGCTGGAAGAATTGGTGCGATTCACTACAGACAGAAAATACTGATGCTTTGGAAAAGAGATGGAATATATTACCGAGTGATGATAACAAAGCACAATCTTTAAAAAATTCTCTCGGAATCAATTTAAATATTTGCAGGATACTCGTTCAAAGGCTCGTTGAAACTTTTGACGAAGCAAAACATTTCTTCTGCCCGGAATTAAGCAAGCTTCATAGTCCTTGGCTGATGAAAGATATGAAACTGGCTGTAGACAGGATCCACAGCGCTTTCAGCAATAAAGAAAAGCTGCTTGTTTTTGGTGATTATGATGTTGATGGCACAACTGCAGTTGCATCAATGTACAGTTTTCTATGTGGCATTTATGATCCTGCATTACTTGACTTTTATGTGCCACACCGTTATAAGGAAGGCTATGGAGTAAGCAAAATGGGAATTGATTTTGCAGCAGCGAATGAATGTAAATTGATCATCTGTCTTGACTGCGGGATCAAATCGGTTGAACTAATCGGCTATGCACAAACGTTAGGCATAGATTTTATCGTTTGTGATCACCACCTTCCTGATAAAATATTGCCGGATGCAGTGGCTATTTTAAATCCTAAACAACCGGGCTGTGAGTATCCCTTTAAGGAGCTTTGTGGTTGTGGAGTGGGATTCAAATTAATGACAGCGCTTGCAGAACATTATTCACTTCCGGAAGAAACTTATCTACGCTACCTTGACCTGGTTGCCACTGCAATAGCGGCAGACATTGTGCCCATGGTTGATGAGAACCGGATTCTTGCATATTATGGTTTAAAGAAGATCAATGAAGATCCTTGTGCAGGGATCAAAGCATTGAAATTGCTTGGTGGTATACAGCACCAGCTTACGATCACGAATGTTGTATTTGTTATTGCGCCACGAATAAACGCTGCCGGTAGAATGGATGATGCAAGAAAAGCAGTTCAGCTCTTCATAGAAAAGGATGAAATAAAAGCCCGGGAATTTGCGGAAATGCTGCATTCAGACAATACGGACAGGAAAGAGACTGATACAACAATAACCCAGGAAGCATTGGAAATGATCCTGGCCGATAAGGAATTGATCGGCGGCAGGTCGTCTGTAGTATACCGTGAGCACTGGCATAAAGGTGTTGTTGGCATTGTTGCCTCCCGGCTGATCGAACACTATCACCGGCCAACAGTTGTACTCACTAAAAGTGGCGGCCTTGTAACAGGTAGTGCCCGCAGTGTTACAGGCTTCAATCTGTATGAGGCGATCTATGCCTGCCGGGAGCATTTGGTTGCTTATGGAGGGCATTTTGCCGCAGCAGGTCTTTCTATGCTCCCGGAAAATGTTACACCGTTTACAAAAAAGTTTAACCAGGTGGTTTTTGACACGATCGATGAGCGTTTACTCATTCCCGATATTAATATTCATGCAACCATAACTTTCCCGGAAGTAAAGGCCTCATTCTATACTATCATTTGCCGTATGGAGCCATTCGGACCAGAGAACATGCGGCCGGTATTCATCGCACGGCAGGTTACAGAAACAGGTTATTCAAAGATCCTGAAAGAAGCCCACGTGAAATTTGTTCTAAAACAGCACGACACGGTATTGAGCGGGATCGGATTCAACATGAAAGAGAAATTTTCGTTGTTGGAAATGAAAAAACCACTTGATATCGTTTTTACCATTGACGAGAATGAATGGAACGGCAATAAGATTCTTCAGCTTAAAGTACTTGATATAAGATTGAGTGAGTAGTTTTGCCGTGATGCCGGCGTTTACCTTAATACAATATTTTTTTTACCTCGCTATCAATTGGAACCTTCCTATTGCAATTCATATCATATGGAACGAGTTCAGGGGTGAAAAAAAGTATGGCATCAATACTACCGGTTCCGATCAACTGCACTCACTGAAAAAAAAAGGAATTGATACCAGCCACGCCACTATATATATGCCGGCAGGCTATGATATGCTTGAAACAATTTTTACTGAAATAAAAAAATTTAACCTTAACCATTTTCTCGACGTTGGTTGCGGTAAAGGGCGGGCTATGTGTGTGGCCGCACATTACAATTTTGTAAAGCTTACAGGTATTGACTTTTCGGGATCCTTATGCGAATCGGCCAGTATCAATCTTCAAAAAACACAGGCAATATTTCCAGCGATAAGATATACGGTCGTAAACAATGATGCATTTTACTATCATTTACCTTCCGATGCAGATTGCATCTTCATGTTCAACCCGTTCGATGAAATGATCATGAGTGGCGTGATCGAAAACATAGAAATAAGCCTGGAAAAATATCCAAGGAACCTTTGTGTCATCTATTTGAATCCTGTGTATAAGAATCTTTTCCTTGACCGTGGCTTTAAGCAAGTATACCACCTGCAGAAATTAAAATACCTCGAAGCATGTATATTACAAAAAGAGATGACATCTCCATAAAAGATGTCATCTCCATAATTCAATTTTGATATTATTAACTGCTTACTTTCTCACCTTCCATCAACTCCACACTCCTGCTGATAAAACTGGTAAGATTGTTTCCTGTCAGCAAGCCTTGTGACAACAATGCAAGGTCAGCCAGGTTCTTTACCAATTTCTCCTGCTTCATAACATCTGCTTCTGCAAGCACGCTTTGAAAAATGTGATGGTTGCCATTTACTGTTAGGTTTACTTCATCAGGCATCTGTGCATACCATGCAGCCATTCCGCCACCCATAGATGCCATGTCTTTCATCCTGCGCATTTGCTCCGGTCGTGTTGCTGTTACGGGAGGAGCATCTCCACCCAATCCTTTTATTTCAACGTTCAGGTTCAAACCTTCGTGGGGCTTATCGAACAAAGATTTCAATTTTTCAGTTTCTTCCTTGCTTAAAACACTATCAATTGTATCACCTTTATCAATTAAATTATCTGCAATATCAGCATCAACACGTGTAAATATAGTATCCTGCCATTTCATTTCTATGGTGTTGATGAAGGCAGCATCAACAAGTGTTTCAGCTTTTACAACTACATACCCTTTGCCTTTTGCCTGCTGGATGAATGCATCCTGCTGCACGGGGTTGGTTGTATATAAAATTACCTGTTTGCCTTCTTTATTTTTTTGGATGGCTTCAGTAGCAATTTTATATTCCTCGCTTGTATAAAACTTGCCGTCGGTGTCTTCCATGACAAAGAATTTGTTCGCTTTATCCAGGAACTTATCATCAGTCATCATACCATACTTAACAAACAAGCCCAGGCTTTCCCATTTTTGCTCGAAAGATTTTCTATCGGCATTGAATATTTCTTCAAGCTTATCAGCAACTTTCTTGGTAATATGAGCATTGATCTTTTTTACGTTTGGATCGCCCTGTAAATAACTGCGGCTAACGTTCAACGGTATATCCGGGCTATCAATCACGCCATGCAGCAACATCAAAAATTCAGGTACGATATCTTTTACTTCATCTGTTACGAATACCTGGTTGCTGTACAATTGGATCTTGTCCTTTTGTATCTCATAGCTCTGCTTTATTTTAGGGAAATATAGTATGCCGGTCAGATTAAATGGATAATCAACATTTAAATGGATCCAGAACAAAGGGGTTTCTCCAAAAGGATACAGTTCTTTATAAAATTTTTCATAATCCTCGGTTGTAAGCTCAGATGGCTTTTTGGTCCAGGCAGGTGAAATATTATTAACCTGTTTATCCTCGAAATAAATAGGCACTGGTAAAAACTTACAGAACTTTTCCAGAACAGTCGTAATACGGTGAGGCTCCAGGAATTCCTTACTTTCCTCATTCATAAACATAACTATGGAAGTTCCTCTTTCCGGCTTCTCTGTTTCCTCAAGAACGAATTCGGGGCTGCCATCACATTCCCATCTCACCCCTTTTGCATCTTCTCTATAACTTTTGCTGAAGATCTCTACTTTCTCACTTACCATGAAAGAGCTGTAAAAACCGAGTCCAAAATGGCCGATGATATTATTTTCATTCTGCCCTTTATATTTATCCAGGAACTCCTCTGCCCCGCTAAAGGCAACCTGGTTAATATACTTATCAATTTCTTCGGCGGTCATGCCTACTCCCTTATCTGCGATGGTAACGGTCCCTTTTTCTTTATCAATGCTTACATCTATTCTTAATTCTCCCAGCTCACCTTTTGCTTCACCAATAGAGGCAAGTGTTCGCAATTTTTGAGTTGCATCAACTGCGTTGCTCACCAATTCGCGGATAAAAATGTCATGTTCGCTGTATAAAAATTTCTTGATGATAGGGAATATATTCTCTGTCTGTACCCTGATACTTCCTTTTTGCATATATGTAAGATTTTTTATTTAAGAATTATTAGAAACACAAATACATTACCATATTTGGGATCTGGTCATTTTGACACTTTTTGGCGGCGATCTGAAGTTTTAATGACAAAAAAAAGAGGCATTGCTGCCTCTTTCCTAATATCATCATAAATCTTACCTAACAATAAAACGTTTGTTCACCTGGTATTCATGATTTGATACCTGTAAATAATAAGCTCCGGTCCTGATCTGAACTGGTAACATGAACCTGTCATTAATAAAGTTCACGGACGTAATAATGTCTTTTTGATATACGATCTGTCCGGCCATGTTGTAGATCTGCACCTGGTAATGGCCGGCTTTTATTCCATCCAATGAAAAATGAACTTCTCCATTCCGGCTTACTGGTGATGCATAGATGACCAATCCGCTATTATTATTCAAAATAGAATCTGTAGTAAATGATTGCTCATCTCCATACGCAGTACCACCGCCATTCATTGCATAGGCTTTAAAATAATAAGTACTGTGTTGAACAAATGAATTTGACGTTATTGAGAAATCACTGCCAGTAAGATCAGAAGCAGGGATCCTGAAACCGTGTCCGTTTGCAAATCCACTGACACCACTGTATTCAATGCCATAAGAAGTAATGCCACTGCAACCGGTACCGGTCAAAGATCCTGTAAGTGTTATTATATTAAAAGGAACGCTTGTAGCAGTACCTGTGATAACAGTTGGCGGATTGTTGTTCGCAGAACCTGATGCAAAAACATTTAAAGAAGTTGCACCGCCACCAGTAACAGGAATATTCCCATTATAAGATACATTGCTTACCGGTGTGAATTTTACAAAGATCTCCTGCGAATATGCTCCGCCCGGCTGAACAAGATCAAGTGAAGCGGAGTAAGGACCTGCGGCTGTTGTTGAAAAAGTATAACCCGCCAAAGGTCCGACCATTACGTTTGCCGCTGTAAGGCCCGGACTGGTGATCGTAAATGAATTCGCATCCGTAGTTGTGTTCACGCAAACACTGCCAAATGCCGTTAGTGTTGACGCTGCAATTGAAGGAGAAGTAGTAGTAAAAGATTGTTGAGCACCATAAGAAGTTCCCCCGCTATTTGTTGCGAATGACTTGTAATAATATGTTGTTGTTGGCAAAAGCCCTGAAAGATCAGCAGTAAAATCGCCGGCACTTAAATTTGAAGATGGAGCAACAGTTCCGTTTACAAAACCGTTGATCAAACTATATTCAAATCCATAAGCTGATACAGCTGAACATCCGGTTGCACTCATATTTCCTGCCAGTGTAGCCGAAACCGTTGTAATGGCTGAAGCAACACCGGTAGTAACCGTTGGAGGATTATCCGCACCTGCACCTGAGGCTGTGATATTAATAGAAGTAGCACCGCCACCTGCAACAACAATATCTCCATTATAAGATATATTGGCAATAGGAGTAAAGTCTACAAATATATCCTGAGAGTAAGTTCCACCTGGCTGTGTAAGTATCAAAGAAGGTGTATATGAACCACCTGCCGTAGTTGAAAAAGTAAATCCGGTCAACGGACCAACTGAGATATCAGCAGTAGTAAGATTTACGCCATTAATAGTAAATGAATTGGGCCCAACAGTTGTATTCAGGCAAACATTTCCAAATGCAGTCAGGGAACCTGCAGACAACACTGGTGATATTGGTACAAGTCCGTTACCGGTAACGGCTACGTTAACAGAAGTTGTTACACCTCCGCCCATATTCGACACGTCGCCTGCTTTAGGGCCGGCAGATTGTGGACTAAATCTTACCCAAACCGGTGTTGCAGCCAATGTTGAAGTAGTATATGGAATTGTTGTAGAAGCACCCCAGATTGTATTGTCATTTGAAACCTGGAAATCTGTTGACGGTGCAGTTATGGTGATAACGCCTGGTGTACCTGTAAGGTCAGCACCAGATAGGTTGTAGCTCTGTGAAGCGGATGTTGATCCTATAAATACACTTCCAAAATCGTTTATTACACCAGTAACAGTGAGTGAAGGTGAAACCGCGCCGCATGCAAATGGTGCTGTTGCACTATTACGCGGAGCCGGGGCGCCAACCGTGAAATCAGTTGAATTATTATTTGTTTCAGTGCATCCGTTGTTATTGCGCAATGCTCCGGTAGTATTACTTAATGCTGCAGTAGCTACTGTCTCATTACAATTTGCCGTTCCATATCCAACAAGATCAACAATGCCTGCATTGGGGCAACCTGGCAAGGCAATAATTCCATTAACAAGGGCCACTTTACCATTAGTACCAGACATAGCGATCTCCATACCTGTAGGTGTTGTAGCATCAGGGGTTGGAAGTGCAGAACCTGTTGCACCTACTGTGCTCATCCTGATAAGGTAATATCCCCCGGCAGGAATTGATGCTGTCGGTAAGGCATAAACGCCAGTCCATGTTCCTGCATTGGTAGCAGAAGCATATTGAATGGAAAGGCCTGCAGTGCTTTGTGAAGTGCCGGAAATATTATGCAATTCAACGAAATCTGCATTTAACGGGGCCCCGGTATTTCCACCGCCTCCATAAGCCTGGCTGATGACCAGTGTGGTTGATTGTGAAAAAGAGATGTAGGAGAACAGGATAAATAGAATTGTAAATATTTTTTTCATAACAGGTTTTTTATTTTTGGTTGTGCAAGAAAAAAGTAAGTATCACTTTTCATGATACTTACTTTCTGATAGTTATTTTTATTGCACCACTTTTATGTCGTCGATCTCGTAGGTAGTTGTTTTGGTTGGATCACTACCATCATATTTAAATGCGATGTAAACATTTTGACCTATGTAAGCTGACAGATCTATATTTCCGGAACTAACGAATGAAGAATACCCGGTAGTTGGAGTGGTTGCCTGCAGGTTCCAGAGCTCTGTCCAGGTTGATGTGGATGGAGTGTTGCTTCCGGTATAATCTGTAGATACCAGAACTTTAAATGTTGTTGCGCCAGTTGCATAACCTTCAGCATGCATGAATGTCAACTTTGGAGCAGGAGCGCCAGCCAGGTTTACCTGTGGTGTGATCAACCAGCTGGTAACTGTAGAAGCACCTGTTGAGAATGCTGATATCTTAGCTGCTTTAACAGGGCCAAAAATTGCGTTCAGGTAAGAGATGCCGCCTACTTCCCCAATATTTTTCCAGTTAGGTAATGCTACAGGAGCATTAGCTGCACCAATGGTTTCAAAATCTTCAGAAAAGATAGTTCCCGGAGGTAATGAACAAGAATAAGGTGCATTGAACATCACATCACTTGTATCCCTTAAAAGCAATTGCTTGGTTGTTCCAAATGTCGTGTAAATAGCTGCAATACTTCCGCGTCCCTGTGGTACCGGTAGGCCAGCGAAATTTGCATAAGCACTTGTACGAACGATAACAGTTGAACCGCTACAATTCTTGATGTCACGATTTACGGTGCTTTTATAAACAGAAGTATCAGAATAAGTTCCGGTAAGAACGGTAAACGCATAATCATCTAATTGGATGAGCGTACCAAGATACCTGTTTTGCATATTTGTACTTAATTGTGATAAAGTAACCACATGCGGCACAACGGGGTTATTAATAGAACCGCCAACAATATACTTGCTGATAAGGTTTCCAGGGATCGCTTCAAATGAAGGGCTGCCGGCAACAAGTGCCTTAACACCCAGTTGCATTGTTCCATTATAATCACTGATGCTAAGATCCTTACAACGAACATATATTCTGCGGCCTACAGGGTAAGTCCCGTAAAGACTATTCGCATCCAACAGGATCTGCAATCCACCTGTTGAATCTTCTATGAACATTTGCTTATACAGGTTACCGCTTTTGTCATTTGCTACAACAACACCTGTGATAATGATGTCAGTTGTTATCAGGTCAAATGCGCCCGGAGTTGTATGCATTGCCTTTAATTGAAGGATGCTTGTATTTGCTACAAGATCCGGATCTGTGGCACCGGGAGGATTATCAAAGGATTTTTTACATGCATTTAAACTGCCGATCGAAACAACCAATATTACTGCTGTAAGTAATTTTAAAATCTTGTTCATAGTTTATTTTTTAAAAAGTTATTTGTGTTTTAATTAAAATCGAACTCCTACGCTGGCGAAATAGTTAGTACCATATGCATAGAATCTCTTGTCTGGGAATTTCTGTGTATTCTTTTCTGCAAAGTCAAAACGCAATTGCTCAAATCCACCTGAAACGATTTCTTTATTATTAAGAATATTATTTACGCCAACATTGAATACGAGGTAAGTTCTCTTCTTCATACTCTTGAATCTCTTACTCATTAACCAGGAATATCCTGCAAATGCATCAACAGTGTATTGTGATTTTAATTTCGTCTGGTCAACAATGTCATGCCATAATGCTGATCCTTCGTCTACTCCACTTGTTGCCGCTTCTGTTCTGCGAATCGGGTTAAAGTCAAGATACATATCGTCGAAATAATTGAAATTCACACTTAGAAACCAGAATTTAGGGGAGCGGTAATCCAACCCTATGGTATAAGCCTGTTGTGGAGTTGGTACATAAAAATTCTTTGAATACACAACAGAATTCTCTGATAATACTGTTGAGCTATTATCTGAAGTAACCGTTGCCAGCTGCCTTGAATTATAGCGGTATTTACCAACTGCGGCGGCTGCATTCACACTTAGTCCTTTATAAACCTTTGCTTCGGCACCAAATTCAACTCCGCCATGAACCTTATCAATGTTGCTGATAGCATAGTTCACAAAATTCCTGAATTCATCATTATAGAACGTAAGTACATTCAATTGGTTCTTGAACTGTGTATAATAAGCAGTAGCCCTGATCTTTAATTTCGGAGCATTCATGATATATCCACCTTCCACGGAAGCGATCTCTTCAGATGTAAGGTTATCCTGTACAAAATCCCTTGTCCTTGGCGCCAGGTAAGCGTTTTCAAAGAAGGGTGCTCTTGAAAGATATGATCCATTTGCAAAAAGGTAATTACGGCCATTAAATTTATAGGTTAGCCCACCTTTTATTGCTGAGTTATAGAAACTATGGGTCTCTGACTTTCCAAATGAATTATTCGGGAAAAGTCCAACCTTGGCATTTCCTTTTCTGAAAAAGCTTGTGTAGGAATGTTCTGTTGCAAGGAACAGATCCAATTTGCGGAACTTGAAGACGCCCTGTAACCAAATTGATCCTTTTTTGATATTGATATCATAGTTATAGCCGAATTTATCTCCCTGGCTCAGTATCCTGTTTGGAACATCTACGTTGTTTTGACCTGCAGCGGGGTTAGTAGGAAAATCTCTTTCCGCAAACTGGTTCACATCAACATAAAAATCGCCACCTAACAAGTCATCAACTTTTTTATAGTAATTGTTTTTTTGAGACTGGTATGTTATTCCTCCACTCATTGAAACATTCTCACTTATTGATGTATTAAGTGTACTGTTGAAATTGTATTTGGTTGTTTTAATGATCCTGTCCTCAATTATATAATGAGATCTTTTTCCTGAAACATCATTGCCAATGATCCCATTAGCATTGTGAACAGTTTCATTCGAATTGTAGTTTGTATTATACAATTTATCCCAGTTTATCTGGCGAAGGTTAATATTATTTTTTAGCATATCCCTGATCTGGTCAGCATATGCGGGATCTTCATTATAGCTTGGAAGGTATCGGTAATAGTCAGGACGTGGATCAGCAGCATTGTACCAGTCGAGCCCGGTTGTGCTTCTTTTACCATAGCTGAACGAGCCCGCAGTTACAAGACTTGATTTATCACTGATCTTCCAGTCGTGGGTTATGATACCGATCGGTTGGAAAGATTTTGCAACACTTGCATTTCTTTTTTTACCATTTTGATATCCCCAATAAGGATTGTAATAATTATCACCTGAGATATCCCTCATTTCCTGGACGGTAGAACCCTGGCGGCCATTTTTAGTTGGAGTTGCGAAAGCGGTGAATGAAATAAGATGCCTGTCATTGATCCTTTTATCAATTGCAGTGAAGAATGACCATCCATCATAAAAGGTTCCATCAGTAAAGCCTTCATCAGCCCAGCGGCGTGATCCTGAAAATGAAAAAGCCCAGCCTTTATTGTTCAGTCCGGTTGAATAAGTAGCCATAAAACGATGTACGTAATTACGATTGGATATAGCATAGTTTACGCTGGTCTGCTTGCGCTGGCGTGATGCACGTGCGTCATAAGATGTAAGTCCGCCAATTTCACCAAACGCATAAGTAGTAGCAGTTAAGCCAAGTGTTGTTTCGCGGTTACGCAATACGTCATTTAGCCCGCCCCATTGTCCATATGGCGTAAAACCATTATCAAGGTTTTCCATCGGAACGCCATTGATGTAAGTTCCAAACTGATCAGCATCATAACCACGGATCCTGAATCTTACAGCACTGAATTTGAAAGTAGCTGCATTCAGGAAAGGGTCTCTTCCCGCAGTAAGCTGGGAGGATACGTTTTGAGCGCTTCCATCCTGGCCATCATTCTCATCCAAAGAGATCACCGGAATATTATCCTGTAAATTTTCTTTAAGGGTTTCAATAATGGAATCCCTTGCCGGGATCGTATCGGTCCTTACCTGAGAAAAGGCCGGTATTGAGATACCAGCAAGCATGGTCACAAGCAAGCATAGTCTTGGTTTCAATTTCATAAATTTTTCTTATTAAAAGTGGCAAATGTACTGGATTTTAATGGTGCTTTAACTATAATTTTTCAAAAATGATGTATAATTATTTTTAAAATAACTTTAATCCCGCGGGTATGGATAACTTTGCTTCTCAAACATAAATGTGAATATGGTCAAGCGTTTATTAGTAGCAATCATTGCATTGTTCTCAATTACAATTGTTTATAGCCAAAAACAGTCGTATAATCCTTCACTGATCGGTTTTTACAACCTGGAGAATTTTTATGATACAGTGAACAATCCAAATGTTGATGATGAAGAATTCTTACCAAACAGCCAGAGGCATTATAATACAAGGATATTCCTCGATAAGGTAAATCGCCTTGGCACGGTCATTAGCCAGATGGGGATCGAGACCAACCCGGAGGGGCTCTCTTTACTGGGCGTTGCTGAAGTGGAAAACGATACGGTTCTTACGGCACTTGTGAACCAAAAGGATCTAAAGATCAGGAAATGGAAGTTTGTGCATTATGATTCTCCGGATCACCGGGGAATTGATGTGGGATTGATGTATAACCCGAAGTATTTTCAACCGTTATATAGTACTCCACTTTTTGTAAAACTTCCCAGTGGATCAAAGGAATCATTTCTTACAAGGGATGTATTGTATGTAAAAGGGATACTTGATGGAGATACAATTCATGTATTTGTGAATCACTGGCCATCACGTTCCGGTGGAGAAGAAAGATCGATCCCTGCAAGGGCTGCGGCAGCCGGGGTTGACAAGCGTGTTGTGGATTCTATCATGGCGATAAATCCAAATTCGAAGGTAGTGATCATGGGAGATCTTAACGATGATCCTATAAGTCCGAGCCTTACGAAAGTTTTAAATACCAAAGGGAAAATGGATGACGTTAAGCAATCCGGCCTTTACAATCCATGGGTAGATTTTTATAAAAGAGG
>JBDSDG010000113.1:0-4163 GCA_039920685.1 Ferruginibacter sp. | reverse complement strand
AATTTGCCTGGATCCAGGTGACAATCATCTTTAAATAAAACTGCACCGGATACTGCAAGTTCAACATCAGGCTCTAGCAACTGTACCTGTTTTGCTCCCAGCCGTTCAACCTTTAATCCAAATTTTTCTGCAACATCCGCCAGTTGAAATTCATGCTCCAGGGTTTTAGCTTCCTTGCACATCATCAGGCAACCAATATCCTGCATGTTAAATTTATCGCCAAGCTCCTTTCGCATGTCATTGATTAAATGACGACTGAGTTGTAAAATATTATTGAGGTGAGGAGAATTCTTTTCAACAGTTCTTGCATTACTGCTTTTCCAGAAATAATAACCCCATTGCATCAGATCAAAGTTCATTCGCGGCTTTATATAAAACGGGCTGCTGCTTTTGAACATATGCTTTATACCTTCCGCAATAATGCCAGGTGATGCCAATGGAAGGAAGTGGCTCGGCGACATAAAACCCATGTTCCCAAAAGAACATCCATCAGAGACATCACCGCGATCAATGATGGTAACACTGTGTCCATCCTTCTGCAAATAATAAGCACTGCATAAGCCGATGATCCCTCCGCCAATTATTATTACTTCAGTCATTTTATCATCTTTAGAAAGTCAAACATCATTGCATTAGTACAAATTCACAATACCTGGAACCCAAATGCGTACGGATCATCTTCTCTATCAATCGTGATCTTATTATATCCATAGATCCTCGCCCATCCTTCAATACTGGGACGGATAGCCGCAGTTCCATTTCCAAATGCATCTGCAGTCACTTCCTCTACTCTTCCAATAAATTTACTCCCGATTATACTTTCATGAATGAATTGATCACCCATTTTTAATTTTCCTTTGGCATACCATTGAGCCATTCGTGCTGAAGTGCCTGTACCACATGGACTGCGATCTATGGCTTTATCACCGTAAAACACTGCATTCCTTGCAGTAGAAGAGGGATCTAATACTTCCCCTGTCCATAAAATATGACTGCAGCCACGGATCGTTTCATTTTCAGGATGCACGAATTCATATTTTTCATTGATACTTTTTCGCAATTCCCTGGACATGCTGATCAATTGGTCAGCACTATGAAATGCTAAACCTTTAAAATTTTCCTGCATGTCAATGATCGCATAAAAATTACCGCCATAAGCAACATCAATAGCTAATTGTCCTAACTGTGGGCAAACCACCATTAATTCTGAAGCCGCTAGATAAGAAAGCACATTTGTAAGCTTTACTGATTTTACATTCCTGCCTTCTGTTTTATATTCAACCATAATAAGGCCTGCGGGAGTTTCCATCCTTATAACACCGGGAATTTTTGGTGTTATCAAACCTTCTTCAATTGCGATGGTTATTGTGCCGATCGTGCCATGGCCGCACATGGGCAGGCATCCACTGGTTTCAATAAATAGTACAGCCACATCATTTTGATTATCGTGCGGAGGATATAAAATGGAGCCACTCATCATATCATGACCACGAGGCTCGAACATAAGCCCTGTTCTTATCCAGTCAAATTCTTTTAGAAAATGTTGCCGCTTTTCACTCATATTATCACCCTCGAGTTCAGGTCCTCCTTCTTTAACAAGCCGCACAGGGTTTCCGCAAGTATGAGCATCAATACAATTGAATATATGTTTCATATTCGTTCGAAATATTGATAAGAATCTTCTATTAAAAATGTTTTGTAAATTTATAGTATGGAACAGTACGGTAAAATTTTACTTTTTGCAATGCCGGCTTTCCTGGTTTTGGTACTATTTGAAAAGTGGTACGGCTGGCGAAAAGGAAATGATACCGTTCGTAATATGGATATGATTTCAAGTCTCAGCTCCGGGGTTACTAATGTTACAAAAGATGTATTAGGAATTGTTGTGGCATTGATCAGCTACGAATGGCTCGTCAGCAGGTTAGCAATTACCCATATCAATACAACCTGGCTCACTTATTTCATCGTTTTCATTGTTCTTGACTTTGCAGGTTACGCAGTACATGCACTTGACCACAGGATCAACTTTTTTTGGAACAGCCATATCATTCATCACAGCAGTGAAGACTTTAACCTTGCATGCGCATTGAGACAAAGTGTTTCTGTTTTTGTCAGATTATTTATTATACTGTTGTTGCCTGCGGCCTTGCTTGGAATAGATCCCAAAGTAATTTCCATTGTAGCGCCCCTGCATTTGTTTGCACAATTCTGGTATCATACACAGCATATCAATAAAATGGGGTTTTTGGAAAAGATCATAGTCACTCCCTCACATCACCGCGTACATCATGCATTGAATAAAGAATACATTGATAAGAATTACGGCCAGATATTGATCATATGGGATAAGATATTTGGAACTTTCCAGGAAGAATTGCCGGCAGTAAAACCTGTTTATGGTATTACAAGGCCGGTAAGAACCTGGAACCCGATAAAAATCAATTTTGTCCATCTCTGGCTGATGATTAAAGATGCATGGCATGCCAAAAGTTATAAAGATAAATTTAGGATATGGCTCATGCCAACGGGATGGCGCCCGAAAGATGTTGTCGAAAAATATCCAGTGTATAAAATTGAAGATGCCTATAATTTTGAAAAATATGATACTGATGCATCAAACACATTGATCGCATGGTCGTGGGTTCAATTGTCAATGTTGTTATTATTCATCAGTTACCTCTTTGGAAATATTGGATTTATTGGTAAGCCCCAGATCTTTATTTATGGAGGGTTTATTTTCTTAATGGTGTATGCCTTTACGGAATTAATGGATAAGAACCGGCATGCTATTGTTTGGGAATTGATAAAAAACATGACAGGTATCGCCATCATTGTTTATTACGGGGATTGGTTTGGTGCGTCTACTTTTATCCCACGCTTGAAATATGCACTGATATTATATTTTGTTTTGTCAACTTTTATTTCATTCTGGATAGCTAACAAAGAGCAGCGACTTGAAAGCAGGAACGATCTTGCGATTAATTGATAAACTTTGGGTAATAATTATTAGCTTATTTCATTGTTGACCGTTCTCGATATCCCTAATGGATTTTCATCCTTTAATTCATCTGGCAATAATTCATTGGGCCAGTTTTGGAAACACAACGGCCTTGCAAATCGACGAATGCCATCAGCACCTACGGAAGTAAAACGGCTATCTGTTGTTGCAGGATATGGGCCACCATGATGCATGCTTAAACACACTTCCACACCGGTTGGAACACCGTTCATGATCAGCCTCCCGCAGATATTCTTTATGTTTTCCAACAGTTCATCGTTATTGCGTATTTCATTTTCAGTTGCCATTAAAGTAGCTGTCAGCTGACCTTCCAGGTCTTTTGCAACATCCTTCATTTCATTAATATCAGAACAGCGGATAACCAATGAATAGGGCCCGAATACTTCCTGGTGAAGCAAAGGATTTCGAAGAAAATTCCTGCCGGTTGTTGATGCGATGGTTGCTATTCCTTGATTTGGTCCCGTTTCCTTTTCAGCAACCGCAACTTCTTTAACCTCAGTTTGTGATAATGCAGCAGCTCTTTTTTCTACATAACTATTATAAATACCCGGATGCAACATAGTGGATGGAGTAATTTTTTCGATCTCCGCTGATAGAATTTCTAAAAATGTATCAAGATCATCATTGTCAATTCCTATGATCAAACCAGGATTTGTGCAGAATTGTCCTGCACTTAATGTTATAGATGCAGCATATTGTTTTGCAATTTCATTTGCATCAGCATTAGTTTTTTCCGGTAACAGGAAAACGGGATTAATACTTCCCATTTCTGCAAATACGGGAATTGGATCTTTACGCTGGTTTCCCCAATCAAATAATTGCCGTCCTCCACCCAATGATCCTGTAAATCCCACAGCTTTTGTAAAAGGGTGCTTTACCAATGCTTCACCGACTGAAACCGCCTCTCCATGAACGTGTGCAAAAATGCCACCGGGCAGACCACAATTGAATGCAGCTTTCTTGATCGCATTGGCAACCATTTCACTCGTTTCAGCATGAGCCGGATGTGCTTTCACTATTACCGGGCAACCTGCAGCAAACGCACATGCAGTATCACCACCGGCCGTGGAATAAGCAAAGGGAAAATTGCTGGCGCCGAATACAACTACTGGCCCAAGCGGGACAAGCATTTTTCTTATATCAG
>JBDSDG010000112.1:0-3092 GCA_039920685.1 Ferruginibacter sp. | reverse complement strand
ATCAGCTCAAACTTAAGGTAAATATACGATTCTTACATAGTAAATTTACTATTTAAATTATCGTAGCACTACTAAGGATTTTTACTAAATTTATATTTAATTGTAACCCATCATTAACTTTAATTAAACAGATTTATATAATGAACGCACAAGTATTTTTACGTATAGTAATATACGTATATTTACGCACTGTTTAACGAAAACTAACTGAAAATCAACCTAATGGCAAAAATAATTTTAAAATTTAAGGATGAATATTGGTATATATCGGTTGAAAGAATGTAATTTAAACTTCTAATACTAACTCCAATAATCTACAATGTCTACTGAAAATCAGATCAAGATCGCAATTGCCGATGACCACAAGATCTTCCGGGACGGCATCAAAATGGCGCTGGCTGGCAAGACCAACCTTAAAATGCTATGGGAAGCTGAGGATGGAAAAGATATGATGCACAAGATCGCCATCAAAAAGCCGGAAGTGCTATTAATGGATATTAGGATGCCTGAAATTGATGGGATCAATGGTATCCAGCTTATCCGCAAAGAATTCGAGGATATCAAGATCATAGTACTTACCATGTACGATGATCAGCAGATGATCAGTAAAATGATGGAAATGGGTGCCAATGCCTATCTTACTAAAACCACCGATCCGGAAGAGATCTATGAGGCCATACTTACCTGCATGAATGACGACTTCTATTTTAATGAGCTGGTGAATAGAGCGGTGATGGGGAAACTGATGCAGAAAAAGAATGTCAGGCAACATTACGGTACCAATACGCCCATCCATTTCAACGAAAAAGAGATAAAGATCCTGCAACTTCTCGCTGAGGATAAGACAACTGAAGAAATATCAAAAGTTATCTTTCTGAGCCCACGCACAATTGAAACCATCCGCCAGAATATGAAAACCAAAGTAAATGCAAAGACGATCGGAGGCCTGATCATGTATGGCATGAGAAATAAGTTAATTGAATAGCTGCTTTAAAATGTTACGATCCCGTTCTTCACCGCATAAATAGCCAATCCTACCCTGCTTTTCACATCAAGCTTTTCAAATAAGTTATCCCTGTACCCGTCGATAGCCCTTGGAGTAATATTCATTTTGTCGGCAATTTCTTTATATGTCAGATCGGTACTTGCCATTTTCAGGAATTCAATATCATGTTTGGTAAGTATACCCTTTTCTAACGAAGACTTATTTTCATGACTCTTTTGAAAAAAGTTGGCAAGTTTACCTGTTGTATTGTGAGAATAATAATAACCATCTGCACCTACAGATTCAAGTGCAGCCTTTAATTCGAATGGATGAATGTCTTTCTTTAGAAATCCCCGGACTCCCATCTGAAGCAACCTTATCAAAGCAATTTCAGAATCATACATGGTCAGGATAAGAATTTTAATATCCGGAAATTTATCATGCAGCCATTGGGCTGATTCATAACCGTCTAGTACCGGCATGTTCAGATCCAACACCACAATGTCAGGTACCTTACCTTTCTCAATAAAGCCGGTCATTTCTCTTCCATTGGCCGCAACGGCGAGTATCTCAAAATTCTCAAATGAACTGATTAGCGTAGCAAGTGCATCACGCAATAATACATGATCATCAACAAGAATAATTTTAAATTTAGTTTCCATGTATAGGTATTTCAATTTGAATTTGAGTTCCTTTTCCCGGACAACTTGAAACAGTAGATTTGCCGCTTAACAGTTGTGCACGCCTGCACATGTTTGAAATCCCTGTTCCCAGTTTATTCTCAGAAGTAATAAATCCCTTTCCGTCATCATTGATCTCAAGATTAATTTTGTGTTGATTATAATGCAAGTGAATTTCTACTATTGACGCCAGGGAATGCTTCATAATATTATTTAAGGCTTCCTGTACTATTCTAAACAATACAAGTTCAGTTTGTGAACTTAAAAAAATTGCGTCACCAGTAATTATCAATTCAATATTGTAAAGACTTGACTTGTTTAACTGAGCGACCTCGAATTCAAGACCTTTTATTAAGCCATTATTTAAAATGATCTCAGAACTCATACTTCTACTGATATCACTCAGATCATTAATTGCCTCACTGATCATCAAGATTGAATCATCCAAATGGATACTTGATGCGAATTCGTCCTTCAAATGCAACGTATTTAAATGCAGCTTCGCAAGTGTTAACTTTTGTCCAATGTTATCATGTATTTCCCGGGAAATATTCTCAAAAGTTTGCTCCTGGATTTCTAACTGAGATTGCAGCATTTCGTTTGCATGTAAGGCTTTTAACTCTTGAATTCCTCTAAAATATGCATTCTGCTTTTGCTTGTAACGATAAATGATGAAGGATATAAAAGCTATTAATGTCGCAATTAGCAATGTACATAAAACGGCAAATATTATTACGGTTTGTGTGGACGAATAGAACATATATAGGCTTTAATAAAAAATATATGCATAACCCCATAACAAAATGCGCCAATTGATGCGAAAAGGTTTAAATTTTTAAATGATACTTTTTCCCTAACAAAATCCAGGATACCATTTATAGGAATGTGAATACTCATACAAAAAAAAACTCCAGTTATGATCCAAAAAGAAGCCTCATACCTTAAATTAATTTTAGGAGTATTAGTAAACAATTGAAAATAATATATTATACTAAAAATGGTTATACCTAAATTGGCCGCTGCGAAAGCTGAAGCGTTATAATTATGTAGAGGTTTAGTTATTAAAATAAATATTATAAGAATCAAAAAAGTCACAAATAGTATTATTAAAAAAATATTTCTCTTTTTGGGAAGGCAATTGATTATAAAAATTGTTAAAAACGAATAATGAAATAATACTGAAAGGTTGTTGAACGTTGTTGCTGGAAACACCAATATAGGAAAAAAATACAATGCTAAAAAATTCGGAATCAACACCAAAAACCCCATAGCTGGATACCAGAAAAAGCCTTTCATATAGTTGGGAATAATACTATTTTTTATAAGCTTTAGAGAGACTAGAAATGACAGAATCATTACCAAACTCTGAAAATTATAAACAATATGAGGGAGATCTTTAAACATTGTTTTGATAACAAGATTAGACA
>JBDSDG010000111.1:0-10560 GCA_039920685.1 Ferruginibacter sp. | reverse complement strand
CCCTTTTAATAAGTCGAGGGTTCCACTACCGGGTAACGTTGGTGCGCAGTCATATTGTTCCCGTTCATTGCGGTCAAGCGCTTCAAGGATGATCTTTTTATCACCCAGTGATTCAATACTTGCATAGGCAGACAAAGAAATACTTGCATTTAGAATAGCACCACCATACATATCTGTGTATGGACTTACATCTGTGCCTCCACCGGCAAGGCCTATACGAAGAGGAGCTTTACTTCTGTAGATCATGTGGCAAATCTAAAACAAATGTGGTAAAGAGAAATGTGCTAAGACAACAAATGTGCTAATTTGAGAATGTACTGATGTGCTAATGAAAAAGCAGCAATTGAGTTCCATTCTCACATCATTTTCAAATTTTCAAATTGACACGTTTCCAAATTGTTTTTATTTGATTAAGCTTAGTATTTCATTCACCATTACGTCCCAGCTATATTTCTTTTTCTCTTCGATCAAATTTGGAAGGAAAGACTGCTTCCCCTTTTCAAAATATTCTGAGATCTTTTCTGCGATTGATCGGGCATTCGGCTCTGCCACTAATCCAACTCCATTAGGAACCAATGCCGGTAGTCCGGCAACATTGGTAACAATCATAGGTATCTCAAAATAATAAGCTAAAGGCGTGACCCCGCTTTGTGTTGCCTTGCGATACGGCTGAACAAGCACATCAGCTGCGCACAAATAATTCTTTACTTCATTGTTGGGAATGAATCCTGTTTTTAAGATCAGAGAATCTGAAATACCAAGTCTTTTTATTTGTTCATCATACGGTTTACGGTCTTCGTAGAATTCTCCGGCAATTAATAGTTTGAGGTTTGAAGTGTGAGGTTTGGAGTTTGAGGTTTGAAGTATCTTCATTGCCTCCAATAATATATCTAGTCCTTTATACTTTCGAATGAAGCCAAAGAACACGATGACCGGGTCTTCATTATTGATCTTTATTCTATCTCTCGCTTCTTGCCTGGTTATTTTCTCTCCAAAATTATCATACAGTGGATGCAATACCTGCATAGCAGGCTTTTTCAATTTAAATTTTTGTAGATCATTCATCACTTTTTCACTCATGGTTATAAATCCATCTACAGGCTTTAGAAAATATTTTGTAAATAAAGTGTCGCCGGGCCTTTTCTCATGTGGAATGATATTATCTGCGATGCAAACAACTTTCGTATGCTGGTTCTTTTTTGAGATGCGAAGGATTGTACCAAGACAAGGGCCCATGAAAGGAATCCAGTAACGCACAACTATGATATCCGGCCGTTTCTTTTTTATTTCATTTCCTATTTTGATCCAGTTAAATGGATCCATTGAATTGATAGCAACACGTATGTCAATGCCTTGTGGTGGTTGCTCAGTTGAATATTGAGTTGTGCCGGGGAACAGGAAGCCCGGGTATTGTAATGAAAAGGAATAAATAGTTACCTGGTGACCATTGTCCTGGAAAGCTTTTGCAAGCCGTTCATTAAAAGTCGAGAGTCCGCCGCGGAGAGGATGCGCAGGCCCGATAATGATAATATTTTTTTTAGGATCACTCACACGAGAGATAGATACGCGGAAAATACCGATAAAACAGATAAAGCGGATCTTTTAACTTTAATATTCATCCTTTAGTGAAAATTTTCCTTCTAAATGTTGCTTTTTTTCCGAAATGTAAAATTAGACCGACCTCAAACTCGGTTGCTCGTAAATAGTTCATTAATTGTAATTCATATTCCGTTTTTATTTCTCCTTCCCCGGCTTTTAATTCAAGTATTATTTCATTATCAACTAAAATATCCGAGAAATATTTTCCAACTTCAACACCCTGGTAATACACACCGACAGGTGATTGCTGAATACAATTTAAGTTCATCTTTTTAAGCTCTATAACTAGCGCATTTTCATAAACTTTTTCAAGAAACCCATAGCCTAACGTATTATAAACTTTATAAAAACATCCTATTATAACAGATGTCTTTTCTTCGAATAACAACATATCATTTTTTCAATGAAGTTGATTTATATATTATTAGTTAGAAGAAGAAAATTACCTATTAATAAAGTGTTTTAAACAAATACATCCGCGAAAATCCTCCTTATTCGTTTAATCCGCGTATCTATAAACCCAGCTTCTCTTCAATTAAATAATTATTTCGCTCCGGGGAATTGCGGGCAATAAGCTCACCCGTGAAACCCGCCAGGAACAACTGCGTTCCAATGATCATCGCTAAAATGGCAAAGAAAAAAAGCGGGCGCTGTGTCATTCCCGTTATATCAAAAAGAAGTTTGGAAATGCTCAGGTAAATAAAAACAAAAAAGCCAAACATAAAAAAAGCAGTTCCCCATAATCCAAAAAAATGCATTGGTTTCTTACCAAATTTCCCGACAAAGAAGATCGTCATCAGGTCCAGGAAGCCATTAACAAAACGGGTCCATCCGAATTTGGTTATACCATATTTTCTTGCCCTGTGCTCTACTACTTTTTCAGTGATCTTTTTGAAACCTGCCCATTTAGCTAGTACAGGAACATACCGATGCATTTCTCCATACACCTCGATATTTTTTACCACCTTTTTCCTATATGCTTTCAATCCGCAATTGAAATCATGCAGTTTTATACTGCTCATTTTCCTGGCAGCAGCATTGAATAATTTACTGGGAATATTTTTTGTGAATGTGTTGTCATAGCGTTTTTTCTTCCAACCGCTTACAATGTCATATCTGCCATCTAATAACATAGAACGTAATCCCGGTATTTCATCAGGGCTATCCTGCATATCTGCATCCATGGTGATGACCACATCGCCGGCTGCAGCTTTGAATCCTTCATTCAAGGCAGCGCTTTTACCATAGTTGCGGCGAAACCTGATCCCTTTAATGTTGGAATTTTTGCAACGAAGTCCTTCAATCACTTTCCATGAATCATCTGTGCTGCCGTCATCGATCATAATGACCTCATATGAAAAATTATTCTCTAACATCACACGCTCTATCCATTCAGACAGCTCAGGCAAAGATTCATCTTCATTTAAAAGAGGTATTACAATTGAAACATCCATATTTTTCGTTTTTGTATTCATGCGGGCAAACAGCCTGCATTTCATAACGATCATCAAGCATTTTCCCTACTCCGCTGGCTTAAGAATGCAGATGATATTACCGTTACCAGGCTTCCGATGACGAGGTATCCAAAAATAGCAATTGAAGTTAACATGGTAACATAATATTGTTTTGATCTTGCAATCATGGAGTCAATCTCCGCAGGTGTATAATTTCCAGCCTTTTCAAATTCAGCCCGGCTTTGTATTGCCATTTGTTCTTTGAACGAAGGATTCAACTGTAAAAATATCCAGGTGAATGCAACCATCATAAATGTGACTACAATAAAGCACTTGAATCCCTGGGAAAAATAATTTTTAAACGTTTTTGGTCCAGGTTCTTTATGTTTATAATCGATCAGTGTCCACAGTATTCCAACGATATATGTGAGATAAGTCATGTACTGAAATTTATTCTCGAAATTTCCCTTGTAATAAAATATTAAAATAGATATAACGACCATAACCGTTCCCGTGATCGACCCTTTTATAGTTGCGCTTATGTGTTTCATGAATTGCTGATGGCGATTTTATTCTTATTGATAATTCCGATTACCCTTCCTTTTAATTCTTTACCTATAAAAGCATTGTTGGCCGACCTTGACCGGATCATTGATGCATCAAAAACAAATTTAATTGAAGGATCAAATAAGGTAATACAAGCAGGACTTCCCAACGTTATTTGTGGTACGGGTATTTTAAAAATTTCACGAGGAGCTATCGTTAGCAAATTCACTAATTTATTCAGATCTATATCCAGGCTGTTCATCACTGCAAATAATGATTCAAGCCCGCTCATTCCATTTTTAGCATATTCAAATTCACAGGTCTTATCATCCCAATGCTGGGGCATGTGATGTGATGTTATGCAATCCACGATCCCTTCGTTTATAGCTTTCAATAAGGCATACATATCGTCCCTGGTGCGCAAAGGAGGATCTACCTTTAAATTGGTATCGTAAGTTAAAAGATCCTCTTCACAAAAGAAACAATGATAGGGGGTAACGGAGCAGGTTAATCGCAATCCGGATTCTTTTGCATGCGATATTAATTCAACTCCTTTTTTTGTGGACACACCGGTAATGTGTAACCTGGAACCGGTATATTTTAACAGCTCAATATCACGGGCGATCATCAATTCTTCCGCAATGGCCGGCCGGCCGGGTAAACCCAATTGAGTGCTAACGATCCCTTCATTTACAAGCCCGTTGTTGCCAATTGTTTTGTCGCCCGGCAATTGTATAACGGTCCCTTCAATTGCCAGTACATATTGCAATGCTTTCAATAAAACACCAGGGCTTTGAACGCTATCGGTGCCATCGGTAAAAGCAATTGCCCCGCTGGAATGCATATCATACATTTCTGAAAGCTCCTTTCCTTCTGCATTTTTTGTAACAGCACCAAGCGGGTGAAGATTGACCGACAACGAAAGGGCTTTTTGAATAATATATTCAACCTGGGATTTTGAGGAAATTGCAGGGCTGGTATTAGGCACAACCATCACATCAGTAAATCCGCCTGCGGCTGCAGCACTTGCGCCCGAAGCTATTGTCTCTTTGTGTTCAAAACCCGGATCGCAAAAATTCACGAATATGTCCATCCATCCAATACTAATATGAAGGTTATCTGAAGCTATCACTTCTCCTGCATTTCCGGAAATCTCATCATCGATCCTTTCGATAATTCCATCAACTACCAGGATATCTTTTACCTGCCCGTGAAAAGGGGATGAAGAACAGATGATCAGGGCATGCTTTATTAAAACCTTCATTTTTTTAGATTGCGCAAATATCAATAAAAATTGTCAACAATAGGGAACCAACCTAGAATGTTATTTGCGGTGAATAAGGCTAATAATTAGGATAATCTTCTTTTGTGTAGATATTTTCTAACATTTTACGAGTAATATCAAAAACTATCTAAGTATTTAATTCGAAGTACGTCGTTATAAATCCATGTCTTTTAAAGCAGCACTCATGTTACCCACATGCGCTATTCATTAAGTGGAAAAATTGAGCAGTCAGTTCATCATATTTGAGGTAAAATATCTTTTTGTTTAACAATTAATTAGTAAATTGCCACGGCTTATAAAAAATAATTTTCACCCGCTTATTTTTATAACAACTGCTTCAGACCCATCGAAAACACCAATCCAATCGCCTGCGATTAATCGCCCGGAGGTATTTGCTACCACATCTACTTTCTAAATGTTCTGCATCAAACCTTTTGACTACTGTTTAAGTATGGTATTTACTTCTTTATATCTTTTACAAATCAGGCATATATGAAAAAAATGTACACTTCTGTATTTAATGGTAGAATCGTGTTTCTCTTCGCACTGGCCGTTAGTTCCATAACAATTACGGCGCAGGTGCCACAGTATTTTAAAACAGGAACTGGAACGGCCGGAAATACTATTCCTCTCAACCAGGCTAGTCAAAAAACTCAATTACTATATACGCCTACGGATTTTAATACCTTACCAATCTCCGGTAATGTAACTAAGATCTGGTTCCGGAATTCCGCTGCAGCAGCAACTGCAACATACTCTGATTTTAAAGTGAGCTTCATTCAGAATACTGATCCATCATTTCCATCAACATCGTATTATACCGGCCTCAATACTGCGTTATCAGTAACAACCTTAACTGTAAATGGGAATGCAAGTGTTGGCGGATGGTTTGAAATTCCTATACCTATTCCTAATTTTCCATATGATAATACGAAAACCCTTATCATTGAGATACAATATACTGCACGCACAGGTGGTATCAGTACAACCACCAGCACAAGTGTTGGGAATAAAAGATGTTCCGGTACATCACTGACCGCAACTACCGGAACCACAAATACGATATGGAATGATTTCGGAATGGATATTATTCCTGGAGGCCCTTGTACAAATCCGCCTGTTCCCGGAACAATAACAACAACTGCAAATTCAGTTTGCCTTGGCGTTCCTTTCACTTTGAATGTAGTAGGAGGAACGAATGGCGCTTCACAAACCTATCAATGGCAGAGTGCTCCAACTGCAACAGGTCCGTGGACAGATATTGCCGGACAGACAAGTTCAAGTTTTACAACTACACAAACAACATCAACTTATTATCAGCTGGTAGTAACCTGCGGAGCTTCCGTTGCATCTGCAAGTATACTGATCAATACACCCACAACAGTTTCGGGAACTTTTACTATTAATAACCTGTTGCTTCCAAGTGCCACAAACTTTCAAAGCTTTAATGCAGCATATGATTATATAAAGTGTGGAATCAGCGGACCAGTGATTTTTAATGTTTCCAACGGTCCCTATGTTGAACAATTGAATATGACCCCCGTACCTGGTGCTTCAGCTTCAAACACAGTGACATTTAATGGAAACGGATCCAGCATAAATTTCACATCACTGAATACAAATGAAAGAGCTGTCATAAAATTGAACGGCGCAGATCACATTACATTCAATGACCTAATTATAAATGCCACGGGCACGCTTGGAACAGAGTATGGATTTGGTGTTCATTTGACCAACAATGCGGATTCCAATAAGATCAACAATTGCACCATCAACGTAAATACAATATCCACGACAACCAATTATGCAGGGATTGTTGTGAGTGCAACAGGAGCATCTGCAACCAGTACAGGAACAGTATTGTGTGATTTCAATACTTTTAGCAACAACACGATCACAGGAGGCTATTATGGACTAACATTGGTAGGAAGTGCAACAGAAGCGAATGGTGGAAATTCCATAACCAATAATATCATTAAGGATTTTTACCAGTACGGTATGTATATCCTTGGATCTTTCAGTACTTTAATTGAAGCTAATAAGATCAGCAGGCCTACCCGGACAGACGTGATTGCTTTCCAGGGAATTTATTTTACGAATCTTAGTGTAAGCGCAAACGTTACCCGTAACAGGATCTTTGATCCTTATGGTGGAAACCCGGCAGCCACAACAGTATTTAATGGTATTGTCTTTACAGGAAATGATGGGTTTGCTGCACTGGAAAATAAAGTAACCAATAACCTGATCTACAATCTGAGTGGAAGCGGGGATGTTTATGGTATTTCAAATACGAGTTCTGATAACGTCTGGTATTATCACAACACTATTTCGATGGATGGTAATCCCGCGACATCCACAGCGACCTCTATTGTAAGAGGTTTTTACCAAACCACTTTGGCCTCAGGAATAGAATTCAGGAATAATATTATCACGATTTCACGAGGTGGATCAGGAACAAAATACGCTATGTATTTTGCTACGGTTGCTAGTACGATTCTCTCAAATAAAAATGACCTTTATATCTCTGCAACGACGGGATCCAACAACATCGGATTTTATAATGCAATAGCTCAACCTACTTTGATCAACTGGCAGACTGCTTCTTTACAGGATGCGGCATCGATCTCCATTGACCCATTGTACGCAAATGCCGGTGCCGGCGACTTTACTCCAACTGATGCATCTGTGAATAATCTTGGCGACCCGCTTAACATTTTAGTGGATATCAACAATAGTCCACGTAGTGTTACAACACCTGACATGGGGGCATTCGAATTTTCTCCGGGCCCTTGCGTTGCTCCACCGACACCAGGTGTAGCAAGCGTTACTCCAAGTACAATATGCGTAAATAACCCTGTTGCGCTCACAGTATCCGGTAATTCTACAGGCCTCACACAAACTTATCAATGGGAATCTTCTCCAACAATGGCAGGAGTTTATACGGCGATAAGTGGAGTGCTCACGTCCCCGGGTTTTAATATTAATGCAACAATTACTCAGTATTATAGAGTAGCAGTAACATGCTCCGGTAATACAACTTATTCTACACCGGCATTATTGACCGTTAACCCGGCATTACCTGCAAATACATATACAATAAATAAGACGATCGGCACCGGAGGCCTCAACTATGCAAGCTTCAATGAAGCAAAAGCAGCAATGGCGTGTGGTATAGCCGGGCCGGTGATTTTTAATGTTGTATCCGGAACAGGGCCATATGACGAGCAACTAATCCTGGAATCAATTGCCGGAACTTCCATAACCAACACCGTAACCTTTAATGGAAATGGAAACAGTATCAGGTTCAATCCTACTATCAACAATGAAAGGGCTGTAATAAAGCTTCGGAATACAGATCATATTATTTTCGATAGCCTTGTCATTGATGCAACGCTTGCAGGCGGAACCTATGGTTATGGCGTACAACTATTCAACGATGCAGATAGCAATGTATTCCGTAATTGTAAGATCATATCAATTGACAATTTGAACACAACCAATTTTGCAGGTATCGTAATAAATGCTTCGGAAACTGGTGCAGTTACTACCGGAAATACTTTGTGTGATGCAAATTCATTTGATAATAATACGATCATAGGTGGTTTTTATTCAATTACATGTGTTGGTAGTACAGCAATTCCTGTAGTAGGCAACAGCTTTACCAGGAATAAGATTAGGGATTTTTATTCCTACGGCTTTTATCTAAATTCCAGCAACAATACTTTGGTTGAAAAAAATGATATCAGTAGGCCGGCACGACTTATCTCAACAACATTTTATGGGGTTTATCTGACAGGAACTAATAATTCGGTGATTATTTCGAAGAATAAGATCCACAATCCATTTGATGCTGATGTAACAAATGTTTTAGCATTTTATGGTATTTATTTTACTGGAGTTGACGCAGCATTTGGAACCGAGAATCTTGTTTCAAACAACCTAATATATAATGTGAATGGAGAAGGCATTCAGTACGGGCTTTACAATACAAGCTCAAACAATGCCTGGTATTACCATAATACTGTTTCTTTAGATGATGCAACCAGTAATACTGCTGCTGTAACAAGAGGATTCTACCAAACTATACAGGCAGATGGTATTGATTTCAAAAATAACATCATTACGATAAAAAGAGGCGGAACCGGCACAAAACATGCCATATTCTTCAATACAGTAGGAAGCCTGATAACCTCAAACAACAATGATTTTTATGTGAATGGAGCAGGTGGAAGTAATTTTATTGGATATTATGGTGTGGATGAGATCACGCTTGCCGACTGGCAGGCAATTTCTTTCCAGGACCTTCTTTCTAAAGATCTTGACCCTGAATATGCCAATCCTCCATTTAACGATTATACACCAACGTTAGGAGCCGTGGACAATATAGGTACTCCGGTTGGTGTTAGCTCCGACATCGTGGATGCTGTCCGCAGCGCTACCACACCAGATGCAGGAGCATACGAATTTACAGTGCCGCCGTGTACAACTCCGCCAGTAGCAGGAACTGCCACTGTGGTTCCTAATAGCGGAATTTGCCTGGGCACCACAGTTATTTTATCTATAGCAGGCAACTCTATCGGTGGCGGGCAAACGTATCAATGGCAAAGTGCACCTACTGCAACTGGTCCATGGACGAACATCGGTCCTTTGCTTAATAATCCTAATTTCTCTTGGCCTGTAGGATTGCAGACTTTTTTCCAGGTAGTTGTAACATGTAGTTCCATTTCATCAACTTCAACCACTGCACAAGTAGCGTTGAACCCGGCATTCCTGGGAGGTGTATATACAATTGATCCTGCAAATCCGCCATTTTACCCCGCTGCAGGCTCAACAAATTTTGAGTCATTTACAACTGCAGTGGCTGCTCTAGATTGCGGAATAACTGATGCGGTAACCTTTAATGTTGCAGCAGGAACATATAACGAACAGATACGCATGCACGCAGTATCAGGAACTTCAGCTACCAAGCGGGTTACTTTCCAAAGTGCGAATGGAATTGCATCTTCAGTTAACCTTACATTTGCAAGCACTCTTCCAGCGGTCAACTATGTTTTAAAACTTGACAGTGCTTCATACATCAGTTACAGGAACCTGACGATCACTGCAACAGATCCTACAAACGGCAGGGGAATAGATATTGCGAATACAGCTTCATTTGACAGCATAACAAATTGCATTGTGACTGTTCCTCCTACAACGGCAGTAGCTAATACCGTTGCAGGTATTTACTCCAACTTGCTTAAAGGAAAGAGCAATGTAATTAAAGGCAACACCCTGAATAATGGTGCAATGGGTATTTATTTTGCAGGAACTGCCATCACCAACCTTACAAAAGACCATGTGATCGACAGCAATACAGTGAATGGTGCTTTCTTCTACGGTATCTATGGTAGCTTTACAAGCAGGATCAAACTCACAAATAATACGGTTAACGTTACCGCTCCATTGAATACTAGCGGATACGGAATTTATGCAACCAATTGCGATAGTGGCTATATCATCTCACACAACACAGTAAACATCAATAACACACCCACTACAGCCTACGGTATATATGTGACCTTGTGTAACGCTTCACTTGTGGAAAAGGGAATAATAGCCGGAAACACAATCCTAGCAACAACAGGAAATACCGGGGTGTTATATGGTATGTACTTTACAGGTTCCAATAATAAT
>JBDSDG010000110.1:0-11588 GCA_039920685.1 Ferruginibacter sp. | reverse complement strand
GAGCGACCTGAAATTAAAAGCGAGCTACGGTTCATCTGCTAACCAGGGGGTTGGGGATGATTACGAAGCAAAAGAGCAATTTGGATCTGCTTTTTATAATGGTGTTGGAGGTTTGATCCTTACCAATCTAAAAAAAGGCGACCTCACATGGGAAGTTCGACGTTCATTCAATGCAGGAATTGATTATGGTTTATTAAAGAACAGGATCTCCGGCTCTGTTGAATTTTACAATTCCATCACAAGTGGTTTATACCTTAACAGGCAGATCTCAGGAACAAACGGCCAGAATACTGTCTTAACGAACCTGGGCGAGATGCAAAACAGGGGAGTTGAAGTTGCAATGAATATCATACCGGTTCAAACACGCACTGTTACCTGGAACATCGGTGGAAATTTTACCTATAACAAGAATACAATATTACAGTTGGATGGAACCAATGAACAAGTTGGAGGCCTGGCTATTAACAGGGTTGGAGAAAGCGCAAATTCCATTTATGTAGTTCGTTATGCGGGTGTTGATCCGAATAATGGTGATGCACTGTACTTCACAAAAGATGGTAAAACCACCACCAACCAATATGATCCGAATGATAAGGTAGTTGTTGGAAAATTTGATCCTCCTTATTTTGGCGGACTTACCACAAGCATAAATGTAAAAGGCATTGAAGCATCTGTTCTCTTCACTTATAGCTTTGGCAATAAGATCTATAATACAGACAGGGTGAACGTTGAAAACCCAACTTATTATGTTTCTAATCTTAACAGGGAACTTTTAACAGAGTGGCAGCAGCCTGGAGATATTACTAATATCCCAAGCCCATTCAATGATTTTCAACCGTTGACAACTAGGTTTGTTGAGGACGGTAAATTTTTACGCCTGCGCAATATCACTTTGTCTTACACTCCTGTTATCGTGATGCTTGGCAAATACAAAATGAATTCATTCCGGTTCTTTGTACAGGCGCAGAATTTACATGTGTGGACAAAGTTCAAAGGATATGATCCTGAAGTGGCAAGTGGCAACCTTGTAGGTGCTCAATATCCTGCATTAAAGGCAGTGACAGTAGGCGTAAACATTGGATTATAATAACCACCAAAAAAATAGTTATGAAAAAATCATTTAAAATATTATTACCAGTAATGTTGTTGCTGATCATTTTCTCTTCCTGTAAAAAGGTAATAGAGCTCCAGCCAACCCATACACTGGAAGGAGACCAGGCATTTAATAAGATCGAGGATTATGAATTTGCATTAACAGGTGCATATTCAAGACTATTGTCTGTAAATTATTATGGAAGCAGTAATGGCTCCAATGCTTTTGCCACACTTTCAGACATGATGACCGACAATTTTTTTGAGAGTGGTGAATCATTGGGCAATTACCAGAATTTTTCACACTGGACATATACAGCAGATGATCCGAATATTGATGCAACCTGGCTTGCAGCCTACAGGGTTATTCAGCAATGTAACCTCACACTAAGGAATATCGACAAGCTTTCATCAACAGACCCGGGTGCAGTAAACAGGGTTAAATCGCAGGCGCTTGCGTTAAGAGCTCACGTACATTTTGATATACTGAGGTATTGGGGCGAAGGAACAGACAGGAATTCCACCTTGAAAGGAATTCCATATGTATCAACATTTGATATCGAACAAAAGCCATCACGGCTAAGTGTTAAAGAAAGCTATGATGCGATCATCAGGGATCTTCATGATGCACAGACACTGATGCAGGACCTGGACAGGCCTATCAGTTCCACAACAAGCACAGCGTCTACTGCCCGGGGTTATATAGATGAAATGGTTACAAATGCGATGCTTGCACGAATATTCAATTACGCCGGTGAAAGTGACAGCGCAATAGAATATTCCAGCAGGGTAATTGCGGTCAGGCCACTGGCAAGCAGGGCAAATTTCCCGCTTATCTGGCAGGATGCAAACACATCAGAAGTTATCTGGTCGGTGAAATTCACACCATTAAATTCCGGAACGGGAGATAACATTTATTATGCAACAGGTAACCGTGCATCTTACAGGCCAACCAATAATCTCACTGCCTTGTATGACCAGGTGAACGACATCCGTTATATTTCTTACTTTCAGATCAGGGCACGTGGAAGTTCCAGCAGGTTGGTATTGAGTAAATATCTTGCCAAGCAGGCGCAGCTTGCACGCCCGAATGGAATTACAGATTTTAAGGTTTTCAGGACTGCTGAAATGTATTTGATTAGAGCGGAAGCTTATACAAGGCTGTCAATGGATGGGCCCGCACTCGACGATCTGAATACATTAAGGGCTGCAAGGATACTAGCATTTGTTCCGGGTACCGAAACCGGTGCTGCATTAATAGCGGCGATCGAAAATGAAAGAAGAAAAGAACTGGTGGCAGAAGCCCAGAGATGGTTTGATCTTAAAAGAACAACCAGGATGGTTGACAGAACAACTAATTGCAGTGTGTTTTGTACACTTGACCCAACTGCGAGAGAATGGGTTTGGCCAATCCCTCAAACGGAGATACTCGCCAATCCAAATATAGATCAGACCAGCGGTTACTGATTGCCTGGGAGACGGAAAGGTTGCTCACATCTGCCTTTCTGTTTCTTTTTAAATATGTGTTTTGGTTCATTTGCTTATAAAAAAACCGCTCCAATATTGGAGCGGTTTAAACATTAGTTATGGTACTTGTTATGCAAGTTTTTCTACCTGCATATAACTTAATTCCACCGGGGTTGCTCTTCCAAATATCTTTACCTGCACTTTTAATTTCTTTTTCTCATCACTTACTTCTTCGATCACACCATTGAAGTCGTTGAATGGACCATCGATGATCTTGATCGTTTCGCCAATTATAAATGGCTCACTCATGGTAACACCACCCACGTCACTCATTTCATCCATCTTACCAAGCATCTTATTCACTTCTGCTTTACGGAGTGAAATGATATTCCCTTTAGATCCTTTACCATCAGTTAAAAAGTGCATAACATTGCTGATGTTGCTGACGTGTTGGATAATGTCGTCATTTAGCTTGTCACCAGCTACTTCCATCATGATATAACCCGGATAAAAGTTTCTTTCCCTCATCACCTTCTTGCCATTCAAAACCTTGTATACTTTTTCTACCGGCAGAAAGATCTGAACGATTATCTTATCCCAACCATTACGAATGATATCCTTATCGAGGTATTCTTTTATTTTGCGTTCTTTTCCACTAACCACCCTGAGCACGTACCATTTGCTTTCCTTTTCAGTTTTCTCTTTACCGGCTTGCTTTGTGTCATCAACACCTTTTGAAGGTATTATTTCCCCTTCCTGTTGCGCAGTTTCTATTCCTGCTTCATTTTCAACGGGCTTTGTATCTTCCATAATTACTTGAATAAAGAGTAAATAAATTTCATTGATCCGTTTGCAATAAAATCCATCAGGGCAACGATGGCCGTAATGAATAATGTTGCACCCAATACGATCATAGTTGATTGTTGTAACTGCTCCCATTTAGGCCAGGTTACTTTTTCTGTCAATTCTTTGTAAGATTCTTTTACAAAAACTGTGAATTTGTTCATTGAAAAATCGTTTAAAATCGTTTAATATCGTTTAAGATTGTCTAAGGGCATCAACAAGGTTCAACCCTTTAAACAACTTTCAACTTTCTCTGCACGGGCACTAGGATTCGAACCCAGATCAAAGGTGTTGGAGACCCGTATGCTACCGTTGCACCATGCCCGTAAGAAAGCTAAAAGCTATTAGCGGTTAGCCAATAGCTCTTAGCATTATGTTGTAAAGATAGTCTATTTATATTAGTAAAGCCCTTTGGCTAAAAGCTAACAGCTAAAAGCAAAGCTATCCCTATTCTTATTTAATGATCTCTGTAACTTGTCCTGCACCCACTGTACGGCCACCTTCACGGATCGCAAACTTCAGTCCTTTCTCCATCGCAATTGGCTGGATAAGTTTTACTGTAAGGTTTGTATTGTCACCAGGCATAACCATTTCAGTTCCGGCATTCAATTCTACTTCACCGGTAACGTCTGTTGTACGGAAATAGAATTGCGGACGGTATTTATTAAAGAACGGAGTATGTCGTCCACCTTCTTCTTTGCTCAATACATATACCTCACCTTTGAATTCTGTGTGCGGCGTAATTGAACCTGGCTTGCAAAGAACCATTCCACGACGAATCTGGGTCTTCTCAATACCACGTAACAAAAGACCTGCATTATCTCCCGCTTCACCTTCGTCCAATAGCTTTTTAAACATTTCAACACCTGTGCAAACGGTAGATAATGGCTTTTCCATTAAACCTACGATCTCAATTGCCTCACCCACTTTGATACGACCTCTTTCAATACGACCTGTAGCAACAGTACCACGGCCTGTGATAGAGAATACGTCCTCAACAGACATCAGGAATGGGAGATCAACCAATCGTGGAGGCAACGGGATATAGCTGTCAACAGCATCCATTAACTCATCGATCTTGGCAACCCACTTTTCCTCACCAGCTAAAGCGCCGGTAGCAGAACCCTGTATGATCGGTGTATTATCCCCATCAAAACCGTATGAGCTCAACAATTCACGGATCTCCATTTCAACTAATTCCAGCAATTCAGCATCATCAACAAGATCAACCTTGTTCATGAACACAACAATCTGCGGAACACCTACCTGGCGAGCCAGAAGGATATGCTCTTTTGTTTGAGGCATTGGTCCGTCAGTAGCAGCCACCACAAGGATAGCTCCGTCCATTTGTGCAGCACCGGTGATCATGTTCTTCACATAATCGGCGTGACCCGGACAATCAACGTGTGCATAGTGACGCTTCAGCGTAGCATATTCAACGTGAGCTGTATTAATAGTAATACCCCTTTCTTTTTCTTCAGGAGCGCCATCAATATCATCGTAATTTTTTTTCTCCGCTAAACCTTTTTTTGACAAAACATCGGTTATAGCGGCTGTCAATGTTGTTTTACCATGATCCACGTGACCTATAGTTCCAACGTTAAGATGGGGTTTATCCCTCTTGAATGATTCTTTTGCCATTGTTTAATTTTTAGTATTGTTTTGAAAATTGGTTATCATTTAAGGTCTGTAAACCATCGACCAATATTTTTAATTCCTTGTTAGAGCCATCAGTGAGAATCGAACTCACGACCCCTTCCCTACCAAGGAAGTGCTCTACCCCTGAGCTACGACGGCAGTGTTGTTAAGCCATCAATGAAAATCGAACTCTTCGACTCTCCCGATTTCTTGGGATGATCTAACCCTGATGCGTTTACTACCGATCTTTACCGGAATACGACGGCTTAAGAACTTTCTGTCATCGAAGGCAGAAATGAGCGGAAGACCAGGCTCGAACTGGCCACCTATAGCTTGGAAGGCTATCGCTCTACCAAATGAGCTACTTCCGCTTAATCAATTGGGAGATTTGGAAATGTGCTGATTTATTAACACAGTACTTATCTCAAAAAAAAGAACTATCTATAATTTTTCAAAATCCCAATCGGATAATTTCCAAATTGGAATTAGTGGGCAGAGTAGGGTTCGAACCTACGTACACTTACGTGAACAGATTTACAGTCTGTCGCCTTTAACCTCTCGGCCATCTGCCCATACACTGAGCTCAAGGATCCCGAATGCTTTCGGAACGACCTGCTTCTCACATGAGCCGAAGAAGGGAGTCGAACCCCCGACCTGCTGATTACAAATCAGCTGCTCTACCAACTGAGCTACTTCGGCACTTTACATTTTAACCCCATCTTCCCGCTTGCAAGGGGGATTCTCACCAACTGAGTTGCTTCGGCAAAACAGTTTAAAAGGATTAAGTTTTTTCAGACGTTAAAGGTATTCTCAACCTTTGAAACTCCGGAGCCTTTTCAACTTTCACAAAGAACTTCCCTTAAATACGGTCACGACAAGACACCCTATTTTTTGGGAAGGCAAAGGTAAGAGAAAATGATTAATAGAAAAAGTTTGTAAAAAATATTTTTGAAACGATTTTTAGTCAAAAAAAAATCCCCGGCAAACCGGGGAAAATATGATTATTAAAAGCAGATCTTACGCTGCCTGCTTTTGCTTTCTTCGTTTAATTTGATTGATCACAGCATCCATTGCCACGTCGAAGCTTTCTTCAAATGATTTGGACGACTGTTTTACAAAAAATTCGTGACGGGGTATCATTACTTTTATCTCCGCCACTTTATCTTTTATGTTATGTACAATATTATCAAGCTTAAGATAAACATCCACGTTGATTATCTTTTCATGAAACTGTGTAAGCTTTGAAATCTTTTTCTCAATGTATAGGATCAATTTTGAATCTGCTTCAAAATGCACAGTTTGAATGTTAACGTTCATAACTTTTTAATTTAGGTGAAAAATAAAAATCGGGTAGCAATAAGGTCATAGGCGAGGCTGTTGTAATTTGAAGTTTATTGGTGGGTTTTGATAGTTCAAGTTAGTATACTAAACGCTGTTTTCAAAATTAAATTTTGCAGGTCATAAATTTAAATAAAAATGATCTTTCAGGCTTTTGGGTGAGCCTTTTTATATACATCTTTCAATTTTTCAATGCTGTTATGTGTGTAAACCTGTGTAGCAGCCAGGCTGCTATGGCCCAATAACTCTTTTACTGCGTTTAATTCTGCACCATTATTTGTGAGATGTGTGGCGAAGGTATGACGCAGGATATGGGGGCTTTTCTTCTCAATGGTAGTTACGAGGGAAAGGTATTTTTTAGCAACATTATATACGTAACGTGGATACAACATATTCCCTTTTGCGTTTACCAAAAGAACATTATTATCAAATTTTTGAAAGTGCTCTTTTTTATCTTTCCAATATTTATTTATTTCGTCCATCAAGGTATTACTTACAGGGATTATCCGTTCTTTACTTCCTTTTCCCAAAACTTTAATGGAGCCGTTCCGTACGTCAATGTGACTTTCCTTGAGGCCGATCAATTCCGCCTGTCTCATCCCGGTATTATATAATATTTGCAGCAACAGCCGATCCGTTTTTCCACTCCAATTATCCGGAAATTCTACATGATCAAATAAGGTATCTATATCTTTTTTGTCAACAAATTGAGGTAGCCTCTTATTCATCCTGGGAGAAATGATCGTAGCCATCGGGCTAACTATAATTGTTCCTTTCTTAAGATTGAATTTAAAGAAGGACCTTAAGGAAGATATTTTCCGGTTAATTGATTTGGCACTCATTCCAGCTGCTTTCAATTCTGCCAGCCAGCTTCTTACAAATGGAGGCTTTATGTCTTGTAATGATGCATTGTATTGTATATGCAGGTAGTCAAAAAAAACAGTAAGATCGTTTTCGTAGGAAACAATGGTATGTTGAGAATACCTTTTTTGAAACTTGAGGTAGTCCAGGAAAGTGCGAATATGTTGATCCGGAATTGTGGACATAAAAAAACTGATAACCAAAGTTAATCATAACCGGTTATCAGTCTTAATATATTGCTGGCGTAATAATCCTATTTGTCGAACTTGCCGGTGTTAAGCTGTTGCTTGTAAACTGCTTTTAAAACTTCTGTGCGGCGCCTGATAGAAGGCTTGATAAAAGCCTGTCTTTCCCTTAACTGCAACAGAACGCGACTTTTCTCAAATTTCTTTTTATATTTTTTGAGGGCCTTGTCTATGTTTTCGCAATCTTTTGAATCAATAATGAGCATTTGTAATGTACCTCTTTGGTGATAAAATACTGCCTTTCTCGGGCAGGGGCGCAAAGATAGAAGAATTATTTAAATAAAAAAATATCTAAGCAAAAATCCGACATTTGAAAAATGTTTACAGGGATCATTGAGCAGACAGGTATCATTCGTACCATTGAAATGGATGGAACCAACCTCGTATTCTGGGTAGAATCATTCATTTCCAACGAATTAAAACCGGATCAGAGTGTTAGTCACAATGGTGTTTGCTTAACTATAGAAAAAGTATCTGGAACTCTTCATCGTGTTACTGCCATTTCTGAAACCCTTCAAAAGACCACCCTAAAGAACTGGAAAACAGGCACAACCGTTAACCTGGAAAGGTGCATGCAACTGAATGGAAGGCTGGATGGACATATTGTACAAGGTCATGTTGATGGAATTGCTATTTGTACTTCAAAGATCGAAGTGCAGGGCAGCTGGGAATTTATTTTTGAGGTCGATCATAAATTTGCCGGCCTGGTGATCGAAAAGGGCTCGATCACCCTCAACGGTATCAGCCTAACCATATATCATGTAACACCAAATAGTTTTTCCGTGGCGATCATTCCATATACTTTCCTGCATACCAGTATGCAATACATTCAAACTGGAGAGGAAGTAAATATTGAATTCGATATGATAGGAAAATACGTGAACCGATACATGCAAATAAATAATGGGACAACTGACACATCCCAGTCAAAATGACCCAGCACTCCTTAACCAACCCATATTTTAAGAACCTGGATGCATTTCGATTCTTATCCTTCCTGGGTGTATTTCTTTCACATACATTGGTATTGCCTTCGCCTACCAACGGTATAAGTGATTTCCTGAGATCTTTTTTTACGATGTACTATTTAGGGGTTCCATTCTTTTTTACCTTATCAAGTTTCCTGATAACCTATCGCCTGCTGGCAGAAAAACAGCATAAAAATGCGATTGATCTGTTGTCCTTTTATAAGAACCGGATCCTCAGGATCTGGCCCGCATACTTTATTCTTCTTATTGCGTGCTTTCTCATGTTACCATTATTAGCAGGAGTCTTAAAAATCCAGTCTCCAAGTTTACCGCCTGTTCTGCCGTTTTTATTTTTCTATGCTAATTTTTACATGATAGAACATGGAGTGGCATTTACGTTTGCACTTACCATCCTATGGTCCATATCGATCGAAGAACAATTTTACCTGGTATGGGGGTCAGTATTAAAAATCCTTTCTAAAAACCTGGCCTTAGTGATCATACTACTATTTGTTTTCAGTATCATTTTCAGTTATTGCTATTTATATGTTTTGCACAAAGATTCAAAGAACCTTGCGATCCACAGCATCTTTGTATTGCAGAATTTTTGTACAGGCGCTTTGATCGCATTGATATGTATTAAGAAGGAAAGCGTATTTGTATTTCTTAAAAAGATGCCCCCAATCATCATTTTATCTGTTTATATTTTACTACCTGTTGCATATTTTTTCATACAAGATATGGTGCTGTTAAATATCATTAAAAGTATTTGTTACAGCGTAATAATATATGATCAATGCTTTAATCATCACCGTTTTTTTAATGCAGGTAGGTCTGCCATGATCAATTACCTGGGAAAGATATCTTATGGACTTTACTTGTATCATGCAATCGTATTCGTTATCCTGCAAAAAGGATTTAATTTTTTCGGCAGCCCTCAGCCATCATCATTCGTAAATTTGTTCCAGGTTGTTGTGTGCTTAGCTGTTACATTCATTGTTGCACACGCCAGTTATAAGTTTGTGGAATCAAAATTTCTTGCCTTGAAAAACAAAACTCAAGCAGGTGTACGGCCAGCCAGGTAATAACCCCTTATTATTTTTTGAAATTTAGTTATACATTTAAACAATAAATAACCAAGACTAATAGTGGATCTGTTAAGTATCATCATACCGGTTTATAACGAGGCAGAGAACATCACGCCCTTATCTGGTGAATTAGAGGTGGTTTGCAATAACAATTGTGAGATCATATTTGTGGATGATGGAAGCACGGATGAAACTATCCAGTTCATTGAGCAGCTCTCAATAAAAGATAGCCGTTATAAATGTATCTCACTCAGCCGGAATTTCGGGCATCAGAATGCTTTAATGGCAGGTCTCGAATTTGCATCAGGTGAAAATATAATTATAATGGATGGCGACCTTCAGCATCCGGCGGCTATGATACCTGCAATGCTGAAAAAATTAAACGAAGGGTATGATATCGTGAATACGATGCGAAACAAAACTGCACAGATCGGCCTTGGAAAAAAAATAACCGGGGCTCTTTTTTACAGTTTTATCAATACCATCTCTGATGTCCCAATACAGCCGAATGTTGCGGATTTTAAAGCGTTTAACCGTAAGGTTTTGCTAAGCATTTTACAATTCAAGGAAAGAGAGCTTTTCTTAAGAGGGATCTTTAGCTGGATCGGTTTTAAGACCACAACTATTGAATTTGAAGCACCTGCGAGACAAAACGGTAAGTCAAAATATTCATTTGGTAAAATGATGCGACTTGCATTAAAAGGAACTACATCCTTTAGCTTTAAACCACTTCGATTGGCACTGATGATCGGCGGGATCATTTCATTAGGTGCTTTTTCATTCGGAATATTTGCATTGGTCGCATATTACCGCGGACAAACAGTGCCGGGCTGGGCATCATTGATCATTGCAGTGATGTTTTTAGGTGGAACACAGTTGCTTGCTATCGGTTTGTTGGGAGAATATATTGCAAGCTTGTTCACAGAAACAAAAAAGCGACCGGTGTATTTGGTTGATAGGAAGATTAATATTTGATATCGGCAATCATAACACGAATTTTTAATCACTAATTACACGAATTCAAACACGGATTACACGAATTAATGTCAAGGTTTAATGGCCTGGATAAAATATTGGCCGCCGAATGGGATCGATCGTAAATACGGCTCTAAAAATATAAGCTTCGACAACAACCCTTTCCTTGGAAAAAAAATAATAAAATCTCTTTTTACAATTGTGAGCTGATTTTTTCTTAGCAGGTTGACGGAATAATTACAGTCAAGCAACCTGGCATGCTTATCAAACACACAGGTATTTACAAGGTGCCTGGTTACTGGGTTCAGCGGATTGTGCTCAAATAAATACAGGCGTCCTCCTTTTTTTAACAGCCGCCAGATCTCTTTTATAATATCCGGATGAAGATCAAAATTTACATGATGTAATACACCGGCAACGAAAATAATATCAAAGCTTCCGTTGGGATAATTGGTTTTTGATCCATCATAAATTAAGAATTCTGCATTGGATAATTTCCTTGCCATAGCTACATCAATGCTTTGCCGAGAAACATCAATGCCGGTGACCTTCCAATCAGGAAAGAATTCCTGCATGAATAATTCGGTAGCTCCATCACCACAACCAAGATCAAGAATTTTTAGGGGAACATTCTTTTCAGTAGACCTAAGCAGCTTAACTTTCATTTTTGCAAAATAAAAACTATCTGCACCAGACAATTTAATATTCTGCGTGTGAACAGATCGGTAATCGCTTGCATACTCATCAAATTCATCAAAAGTTCTTTCTCTCATTTTTTATGAATAGTGTATTTTTATTCAATGCAAGATTACGCAAATTCAAACAGGCTGCCATTTAAAACGATATTGTTTTTTATGGCAGTTTTTTTCATTGCGTACCTGCCGGTCAGCTCCTGTATGTTTTTTTTAAAGAACGATGCATTCAATGGATATTTTCCACCAAAGTTTTTCATGAGCGAGAGCATTCGCTCAGGCCATCTTCCATTATGGAATCCATACATAAATTATGGGTTTCCGCAATACGGTGATATGAGCAGTGGCTATTGGAGCCCGTTTACCTGGCTTATTTCATCA
>JBDSDG010000109.1:0-14153 GCA_039920685.1 Ferruginibacter sp. | reverse complement strand
TTATGAAAATATAATTAAAAATTCGGAGCTCCATGCATTTGATGTTTGCTCGGTGTGTGCTCCGGTTGCAGTAAGCGACTCGGCCATTGGTGCAGGTGGAGCGCCGTTGATCGTAAATGCATTGGTGAATGATTATGATCCAAACAACAATATTAAATTGTCTACACTTTCTATCCTTTCACAACCCAATAACGGTACAGGATATATTTCAAACAACAAGGTGGTATATCTTCCTAACGGTAGTTTTGAAGGAAGGGATACGATTATATACCAGGTATGCGACAGTACAAATCTTTGTGCAACAGGATTTGTATATTTTACAATAAACCCATTGTTGATCGACCCTTGTTCAGATGCAACAAAAACACATACTTATTTTATTCCTTATCCTGAGAAAGACGCATACATCGCATTATTGGCATCATCTAATACAACGATGCCGAGTAATAACATTCGTACCGTGATCAGTCTCACAATGCCTTATCCCGGAATGACAGTGGTATGGGATCATTGGGAAGATGGTTACGAAACCAATGCATGGAATGCGACACAAACGACTACACTGGTCTGGGGAGATGGTAACCCATACAATGGTATAGCCCCTGGGTATGCAACAGATATCATACCTGCGGGGGGAAGCATTGTATTGGATAATACCATGCCTTCAAACCCAAGAGTGCAAGCAAATATATTTTACGACGGCCGCGATAAAATTATTTCAAGCGGGCAGATAGCTATAACGCAGGTTTGCGGCGAGCCGACACGTATGCCAGTACAGGCTATTAAAACCAATGTAACTTCTACCTACAATTTTGGCCAATCGTTTACCATTCCTTTGGGTCAAAATTATCCGAGCAGGGATTTTCGATATACTGCCTTATTTGTTAGAGCACAAGAAAACAATACCTTGGTTGAAATTGACAAGGATAATAATGGAACATTAGAAACCAGTTTTATATTAAATGAAGGAGAATCATATTTGGTGGATGGAGGAGTGAATTATGGCGCAACAGTTACCAGTACCAAACCTGTTGGCGTGGAATTAAATGCCGGTGGTGTTGATCAATATTCCATCCGCAATGCACCAATATATCCTGCAACATGGTATTCAAATACATATTATACTCCTGTTCCCACCTCAGATAACGCAGCAGATGCACAGAAGGACACATCCGTGGTGATGTTATACAACAGCCTGGGCAGGCCACTAGCCATTACTTGGAATTCAGGCGCACCAGCTTCCGGTATCATTAATTTACCTGCAAAAGGATGCGTTCGTTTCCCTCTTGCATATTCTACCACATCTTCATATAAATTTTATAATCCAACAGGTGAATCGTTTACAGCAATTGAGATCGTAGATTCTTATACGCCTGTTTCAGGATCGCAGGATGGCACGACCTACGACTGGTCATTTAACCTTATAGCAGAATCAAGGCTTACCGACTTTGCAACCACGGCATGGGCTCCGGGTGGATTGGATCTTGTAGCACCAACAGGACCTGACGTTAACGGTAACCCGATCTGGGTAACACCAAACATGAATACAACAATTTATGTGAAATGGGATGGAAACGTAAGTGGAAACAGTGGATTATTAAGTCCGTGCGGTTTACGTTATGATATTTCCTATAGCCTGAATGCATTAAAATATATAAAGCTCAGGGATCCAAGTGATAATGATCAAAGCGGTCTTGCAGTTTATACATGCAATGGTGCAAAATTAGCAGCAGTTTATGGTGAAGATCCGCAAGGCTCTACAACGGGTATTGGCATAGCTTACTGGGATGTTGGTACAACCATACTTCCATTTTGTAAGCAGAAACTGATCTTCGCAAATGATGACTATGCACGTACAATGGTTGGACAGCCTGTTACGATCGCAGTCTTAGTGAATGATTTTGGTTTCCTTGCCGTGGTTGATCCTACTTCTGTTACCAACACTGCTTTGTTGCAGCCCAAACACGGTTCAGTAATTATCAATCCTAACGGAACAGTAATATATACGCCGGTAACGGGTTATGTTGGCAGAGATACATTTGAATATAATGTGTGTTCAACTCCAACGCCAATTGTATGCGATATTGCAACTGTATACATTGACATCAGTACATGCCCATCTCCATTCAATGAAAATATAATTATCGGAAATGTATTCCTTGATAAAAACGAGGATGGAATAAGTAATGATGGCGGAACGGGAGTGGCCGGACCTAAAGTCTATTTATATGTGGACGGTAATTGTAATTCAATAGCCGAGACAAATGAACTGAAAGATTCGGTTTCAGTTGACGCATCAGGTGCGTACCAGTTCATTGCATATCCTGAAAAGTATGTAGAAGATGATTTTGATGGAGTAGGAGGTGTAAGAACCTGTGCAAGCGGAACAGATGGAAATGGAGCCTGGTTAACAAATTGGGTTGATGCAGGCGATCTGTTATCACCAGGATTTTGTAATAATTCGCAAACGGTGGCAAATACCGATTGTGATATCATCAAAGATGGAACCTTTACAAATGCAATTCGTTTAAAAGGTAGTAATGTATCTGCCACGCGAACAGTAAATACATCCGGAACATCTTATGCTTTCCTGTCATTTTCTTACAGGAGAAAAAGTTCAACATTAGTTGCAGGTGAAGATGTGATCGTACAGGCATCAAAAGATGGTTTAACTTTTGGGACTGTGTTCACTATTGCCGGCGATGGATTAACTGATGCAAATTATGTCAATATTTATAACCAGGATATAACTGCATATGCAAGTGCTACAACATATATCCGGTTCTTAACAAACAATAATGTAGATGATGAGGATTCGGTTTATATTGATGATGTAAAAATACAGTTCCTTCGATACCCGCTATGTTATATCACAAAGCTGGATAATACCACCATTCCCGCCTACCATCATACAACAAGTGCATTGCAACATAACCTGACAGCAACAACTTCTCAAACATGTTTTGGGCCTAATAATTTTGGAGTTGCAAAAAATACCATATCGATCAGTGGCACACTTTACCAGGATGCGAATGGTATCATGGATAACCTGGTCAATGGTACACCAATTGGAACCGTATCAGGTATCGTCAACTATGCCTACCTGGTAGATACCGCAGGCAATGTTACAAAACGAACTACGTTAAATGTATCTAACGGAACTTATTCATTTGCAAATGCAGATGTGTTTACCAATTACAGGGTTAACCTGTCAACAATAAGTGTAAACCTCGGCGATCCAACTCCAACCGATTGTGGGTTGGAAAATATTTCCGGAAGTTGGGTAAACACAGGAGATGCGTTTGGTGTAAACAATATGGCCGGTACTGGTTTGAAACCTGGTACGCCAACATCATCCATATCAGTAACAACTTCGATAAGCAATGTTACCAATGTAAATTTTGGAATTGAAAAACTTCCTGATTCAGATGATAAGCTTGTTTCTTATGCGATAAATACTCCGGGCATAATATATAATGTTCCTGCCCTAACAGGATCAGATCCGGAAGATGGCGTATTAGGATCCGGAAAAACATTTAAAATAACAAGTTTACCTGCTAACGCAACCTTGTATTATAATTTCTTACAGGTTACACTTGGCCAGGTAATCCCATCCTTTAATTCAACGTTGTTGAAAATAGATCCGGATGATGGTATCATCAGTACTTTCTTCACCTTTGCCTCAAGAGATGCGGCTGGCATGTATGATCCAACACCTGCAACCATAAGGATCAACTGGGTTACCTTGTTACCGATCAAACTTCTGGAATTTTCAGGGAAGTTCAATGGAACCAAAGTGGACCTGGTATGGAAAACCTCATCAGAAGAAAACAGTGATTACTTTATAGTGGAGCGTGGATTCGACGGACAAGAGTTCAGGTATCTTACCAAAGTAAATGCGGCAGGTTTCAGTAACCAGGAAAGAAATTATGCTGCCATTGATCTCTCACCGGAAAAAGGATGGAATTACTATCGCCTTAAAATGGTTGACAAGGATGGTGCTTTCGTATACAGCAAGATCGTTCCAATTGAAAATAAGGCCGATCAATCCCTTGAAACGCGTGTGATGCCAAATCCATTTACGGGAAAGGTTGACATATACCTTACTCTTACAAAAAGCGGTAATGTAACGTTTAAGTTTATTGATGTCTCCGGAAAAACGGTATTTACAAAAACGGTAAGTGGTTTAAAAGGGTTCAATTGGTTTATAGTAGACGACCTGGAAAAACTTCCGTCAACCCCGTATATATTGTATGTGATCACAAATGAAAGAACATACACTGAAAAGCTGATCAAGAGATAAATTATAATGTCTTTAAACATAGGCCTGTTGCAAAACGCAACGGGCCTTTTTTTTATCAGGATCTTTTATTTCATACATACACTGAGAAGATCAACGCATTTTTACGCAGTTTTTGAAAGCGAGATCCCGTAGTTCTACGAGACATCGAAACGATAAATACGAATTAAGTACTAAAACTTAAAAAACAGTAAAAATACTGTGGTAAAAATTTGCACTTTTGCGAAATACATTTTATGTTTGTGTTAGAAATCAGCAATTACGATTACCTCGGTTATTCTGAAATTCACACCCTCCAATTCCGATCATAATTTTTGATCATCCTTTGTCTCACCGACATTAAATAACTCAAACCACAAAGAAATGAACCCAAATTTTACTTATCTCCGTACTTGCATTTGTTTCCTTCTATTATCTATTGCTTTTACCAACTCATATTCTCAAAGCTCAAAAGTTGGCAATATAACCAGCGACAATTCCTTTTATAATTTACACGCAAGTGTAGAGAAGAATAACCTGCTGATCATGTGGAACGCTTCAGATGCTACTTCATCAAACTATTGTGAGGTGCAAAGCAGTGAAGATGGTAAAACATTTTCCACTATAGGAATGGTTATGGGAGCAGATCCGAAGCAAACCCATAACGGCTTTGCCTTTAAGCAGGATATGAATAAGATGAAGGCAGGTCATATCTTTTACAGGATCCTGACAATAGATGGCAATAACAAAGCATTCGCCAGCAATGTTTTTAAAGCGACAAAATAATGATCTAAATCAGGTATCATTGATAGCAATCAATAGCCACTTAATACCTTCGCAGAAATACTAACCAAACTAACCGCATATGAATTCCAGTACAAATTTTTTAGTGACCGGTCATCAGATCAAAGCATTCGGTATGATCATGTTGAATAAAATAAAGGTTGTTTTAAGGGGAAAGGATTTCCAGCCGATGCCTTCTTATTGGGCACTGATCCCTATCAGGCAAGATAACAAGCCTTCCAGCAAACAATTCTGATACTTAACAGCATTTGCAATAAAGATATTATCAAAACAAACCTTTAGGATTAATAAAATAGTGCCTGACATTACCAGGAAGCTGCGCCAAAAAACGTGGCTTCCTTTAAAACAACACTGGAATTTTAATACAGCAACACAAATACAACATTAAAAGTTCATTACCAAATTGATCGGATATGAAAAAGAAGAACATGAATACTTTCCCGGATGTTCAGCAAACGGGCGAAAAGAGATCGGTCATCATGAAGTTCAGGATTGTGCTAATGGGAAAGGACTTTCACCCTTTACCGTCATATTGGGCCATCGTGCCTGCGGAACAGGAGAATATTTTAAAATTGAAAAAGAAGAAATAACAGCCTTTAATGGTGTAAAAGTATAGCCTTGTATGCTGGATCTAGTAAAGCTTACAAATAAGACGTTTTCTTTGGGGGTTACAGGATCGTAAGATTCTTAATAAGAGCTGCATATTTATGTAGCTCTTTATTATTTGTGCCAAAAACACGCTGTATTAACGCCAACCTCGGCAAAACATTGATATCAGGGGAAAGAATGTGGAATATCTTGCTTATTTTACAGGCTGCATTTTGCCGGCCTCCATACTCTGCAAACCCTAGGAAAGACAGTTTTTTTAATACATCAACTTATAACATTCCGATGAGGAAATATTTACTATTAATTACAGCGATCCTTTTCGCTGCATCTTCTTTTTCGCAGGATTTCTCTAATAAAGGAAAAGATTTTTGGGTGGGTTATGGTTATCACCAGATCATGAGTAATGGGAATGGTCAGCAAATGGTATTGTATTTTGCAACAGACCAGGTGACCAATATAACGATCACAGTTCCCGGTACTGGTTATACGCAAACCTTGGTAAGCGGGCCCTTGCCAACCGTTCTAACATCTGCACCAATACCAAAGACCGGTGCACAGGATGCCAGGCTGCGAGTTGAATCTATAGCTGCTGAAAATAAAGGCATCCATATCGTGAGCGACAAGCCTATCGTAGCGTATGCGCATATCTATAATCAAAATGTATCGGGCGCAACAATATTATTTCCAACAAATACATTAGGTAAAGAATATTACTCGATCAATTATGAAAATAATTCGAATACCGATGAAGCAAATGCATGGTTCTATGTTGTTGCATGTGATACTGGTATTACAACTGTAGAAATTACTCCAAGTGCTCCAACCATAAATCATCCGGCCAATGTAACCTTTACCGTTACACTTACACAGGGCCAGATCTATAACGTTATGGGGCAACTGATCAATAGCCCTATGAATTGTATCCCGGTTTGTTCAGGTTATGATCTCACGGGCTCAAAGATCAAGAGTATTGCAAGCGCATCAGGTGCATGTAAAAGAATAGGCGTATTCTCTGGCAGTGGCCGGATCGGCATTAACTGCACAGGCACTTCATCTTCGTCAGATAATTATATGGTGCAGGCATTCCCTAAGACGGCCTGGGGGAAGAAATACCTTACATCTCATACTGGCGGGTCGCTTACTAACAACATTTACAGGATCTGTGTTGCTGATCCTGCAACCCTGGTAACGGTGAATGGCGTTCCGGTGGCAGTTCCACTGATTAATAATTTTTATTACGAGATACCAAGTACAAACGCACAGCTAAGGATCGAGGCAAATCTTCCCATTATTGTAGCTCAATATATTACTTCACAAGGCCAATGTGGTAATGGCAATCCGGGTGATCCGGAAGTGATCTACCTCAGCCCGGTTGAACAAAATATTGCGAAGCTAAGCTGGAATGCTACAGGTAACTTTAATATTACACAGCATTATATCAATGTTGTAATTCCAAATACCGGTACTGCGATCAGTTCATTCAGGCTTGATGGTATTGCGTTAAGCCCATCACTGTTTATTGTTCATCCGCAGGAACCAGCTTATTCATATTTGATATATGCTGTATCGCAAGGAGTGAGGACAATTGAATCTGATTCGGGATTCAATGCCATCGCTTATGGTTTTGGCAATGCCGAATCCTATGGCTATAACGCGGGAACAAATATCCGTGATCTCTATAATTTCCTTACGCCTATAAATCCATATAGTATTTCTATTGATCCGGTGGCGTGTACAGGAACACCCTTCTATTATAGTGTTACATTTCCATTTCAGCCAACTTCATTGTTGTGGGATTTCCACGGCTTTCCGTTATCATCTCCGATCCCTAACGTAGCAATTGCAAATCCGCTACTGATACTTGACGCCACTTATTTTATCGGTACGAGGCAGGTGTGGAGATACAAATTACCAACTACATCAATGTACACTCCGGCTGGTACATACCCCGTCACCATCACCGCGGGAACTACAACCTCAGAAGGTTGCGGCAATAGTTTTGAAAGAGATTTTGACCTCAATGTTTATGATCCGCCGGTTGCTGACTTTTATTGGATAAATAATGGCTGTGTTACAGATTCGGTACGTTTCCGTGATACTACTTTCTATGTTCCCGGAACATTTTCTTATAAATGGTATTGGAATTTCGGAGACGGATTTACAGATACTGTGCGATATCCAAAGCACAAGTACGCCTTGCCGGGCACATATACGGTTAAGTTTGCCATGATAAGCAATGTTGGCTGTTTCAGTGATACGTCAACACAGCAGGTAACGGTCACGCTTGTGCCCTCGGCGGATTTTGTTACATCAACTCCTGTATGCGATGGTTTACCGGTAACTTTTACCAATGCGTCGTCTGCCTCTGCACCCGGGACCCTCGTAAAATGGTATTGGAATTATGGGGATGGGGTGCTCGATACATTATTAACGGGCGCCAATCACTCACACACTTATAATCCCTGGGGGAATAATACCATAACATTAAAAGTAGAAACGAATAGTGGATGCCAAAGCCCGGTACGAACGAAAGTATTATATGTGAACCCGATACCGGTGGCTAATTTTACTTTACCAGGTGGGATATGTCTTCCTGCGGATTCTGCACATTTTATCAATACCAGTAGCATTGCTGATGGTACGCAGGCCGGATTTGGATATTTATGGAATTTTGGAGATCCTCCGAGTGGGGCTGTTAATAATGCTTCTACCATAAAAGATCCTGCACATTATTATACCAGCGCTGGCCCTTTTAATATTAAGCTTATGGTAACCTCGGCTGCAGGTTGCACAAAAGATACAACCAAGACGCTAAGTACCGTCTACCCGAGGCCGTTAGCAGGCTTCACCATCCTGCCCGAGTATTGTCTTAATGCCGTATCAACTGCCTCAAGCACAAGTGTAGGTAGCGGCAGCCCGGTAACAAACTGGTATTGGGATTTTGGGGAAGGGCCGGTTCAGGCGCTTGCTAATGGCAACCCTGTAAACCATACTTATTTGACCTCCGGGACTAAGACCATCAAGCATTGGATCAAAACTGATAAGGGTTGTTTGAGTGATACATCCATTCATACCGTTGTCATCAATCCATTGCCAACGCCAGACTTTACAACCAATACGCCGATTTGTGCTATACGTGACATTACATTCACGGACATTTCTGTTGCAAATGCAGGAAATATTGTTTTATGGAACTGGAATCTTGGAGATGCCACTTTGCTATCACTTAATAACAATAATCCATTTATACATCAGTATCCCAATGCCATTCCGTATAATGTTTTGCTTACTGTAACAACAAATAAAGGTTGCGTGAAAAGCATGACAAAGATCGTAACAGTCAACTCACGGCCGCGGGCAGGGTATATTGTACCTGAAGTGTGCCTCAACGATACTTATGCACAGTTCCTTGATTCAAGTAGCATTGCTTCAGGAAGCATTAGTACTTATCAATGGAATTTTGGTGATATTAATTCGACTCCTCCAAATCCCAATACTTCCATCCTGCAGGATCCTCCTCACAGTTATACTGCGATCGGCACATACAATGTTCAGCTTATCGTTACCAGCCTTGTAGGTTGTAAGGATACCATCGCACATGAACTGGTGATCAACGGCAGTTTCCCGGTGGCAAATTTTACCGTAATCAATCCGGGTTCATTGTGTGCAAATGATTCAGTAAGAATTGTAAACACATCTACGGTATTCCCGGGGGTGATAACGAAAACAGAAGTATATTGGGATAATGTAGGTCAGCCTGGTGTGTTTGAAACAGAGAATAATCCTGTTAGCGGTGGCACTTACAGTCACCTATATCCGAACTTTCAAAGCCCGCTCACCAAAAATTTTACGATCAGGTTTCGTGCCTATTCAGGTGGTGTTTGTGTAAATGATAAATTACAGACCATAACGGTGAATGCCGCTCCAAAAGTGCAATTCAATGCTATTCCAAATTCATGTTTGAATATTCCGGCATTCCAGATCACACAAGCCAGCGAAACAGGAGCAGTTCCGGGTTCATTCGTATTTTCCGGTCCCGGAGTAACTACAACGGGTTTATTTGACCCAGTTTCGGTAGGAGCAGGATTGTATACAATTCATTATACGTATACCTCAACTTCAGGTTGCAGGGATTCCGCGATTCAACAAATCAGGGTTTTACAGGCGCCGCTTGCAAAATTTGGTTTTGCGAGTCCGGCATGTGAAAATAAAACGGTATTATTTACAGATTCATCAACCTCAGGTGTTGGTTCATTAACAACATGGACCTGGGATTTTGCAGATGGATCGGTTCCGGAGATCCGGAACAGCCCTGCGCCATTTACACATATTTTTAATGCAGCAGGAACTTACCAGGTAAAACTGGTTGTAAGAACCAGTGATGGATGTAACAGTATCGTAAAGCAAAGAGCAGTTCTGATCTCACCAACCCCAGGACCGAATTTTACTTTTGCTGACACATCCTGTTTACCAAATGCTTTTATAACATTCAATAATATTTCCACGATCGCTGACGGTACAGAAAACGCATTTACCTATCTATGGAATTTTGGAGATCCGCTCAGCGGAGTACTCAATACTTCCGTTGCCAAAAATCCTACTCATGTGTTTTCCGCGGTGGGCCCATATAATGTAAAGCTACAGGTTACCAGCAGTGCCTTCTGCGTATATGATACAACGATCGTACTGAATTCAATTCACCCGCAGCCACAGGCAAATTTTGACTTTAGCAAACCAAGTGTTTGTATCGGCGACCAGGTAACCTTTAATGACCTTAGTGATGGAAAGGACGGCGTTGTAAGCGGTTGGAACTGGGACTTTGGTGATAGCCAGGTATCCGGGATTCAAAACCCTCCTCACACTTATGCAAATGTAGATGAGTATGATGTTATTTTATTTGTCGTGAATAGTTTTGGGTGTAACAGTGATACTATAACAAAGAAATATAGCGTTTATCCTTTTCCGGTAGTTAATGCCGGTGCAGACAGGTTTGTACTTGAAGGAGGGGTGACAATAATTCAGCCAACTGTGACGGGTAATGACCTGCAATATTTGTGGAGCCCTTCACTTTACCTGAACAATTACACGATAAAGGCTCCAACATGCACGCCATTACAGGATATAACATATACATTGAAAGTAACCGCAAGAGGTGGATGTGTTGCAACGGACGACCTCTTTGTGAAAGTGTTGCTTGCACCTAAAATCCCGAATACCATTACACCTAACAATGATGGATTTCATGATCATTGGGATATTTTATACCTTGATACATATCCAAATTGTAAGGTGCAGGTATTTACAAGAACAGGACAATTGGTCTTTGAATCAAGAGGGTATGCGACCCCATGGAACGGTACAATGAATGGTAAGCCACTGCCTGTTGACACTTATTATTATATCATTGAACCTGAAAGCGGCAGAAAGCCATTAACAGGATATGTTGCTATCATAAAATAAAAACTACTGCTGTAAAAGCTTAGAATGAAACACCGGATATGAAGAAGTTAAATTTACTGGCCATCTTTATTTGCTTTTATATGCTGGCAGCCGGACAGGCAAAGCCTTCCTATACTCAGTACATTTTAAATAATTACATTCTTAATCCCGCATTGACGGGTATAGAGAATTATGTTGATATTAAATTGAGTAACAGGAATCAATGGACTGGCATCAACGGACATCCTGTTACAACGTATGTTTCTGTACATGGTCCCATAGGCAAAGAAGATTCGCGTACCAGCGCTACATCGTTTGGCATCCCGGGACAAAATCCACGCGGTGAAGAATATTGGAGAAATTATACAGCGCCATCTCCGCATCATGGAATAGGGTTAACATTAATGGATGATAAGGCAGGCTATTTCAACAGGTGGACAATCATGGCATCTTATGCATATCATAAACCACTCGGATTAAAAACGACACTGGCAGCAGGGCTTTCTGCAGGCATCACAAGTGTTAATATAGACAGAACTAAAATTGATTTCGGAACTATTTCTGCCGATGATCCCGCAATCGGTTATACAAGCGGAGAGATCAAAAAAATAAAACCGGAGATCGGTGCAGGTATCTGGCTTTATTCAGCCAGCTATTTTATAGGTTTTTCAGTTCTTAATATAATTCCCGGGAAGGCAAAGTTTGTGCAAAATGACAAGTATGGTACATACTATACACCTAATTACTTTTTAACTGCTGGTTACAGGATCCAATTAAGTGATGATGTGAGTTTGCTGCCTTCGATCATGGTTCAATATTGGCAACCGCAGCTTACCGGCGCACACCTGAATGCTAAATTACAATTCCAGGATAAGGTATGGCTCGGGGGGAGTTACAGGCGATCGGATCTTATATCAGGCTATTCTGCAATGGCTGGTGTGAATATTTCCAATACTTTCAATGTAAGTTATTCTTATGAAGTGGCTACCACTAGCAGGCTTAGGAATTATACAGGCAATACACATGAGATCATGCTTGGTTTTTTGATCGGTAATAAATATGGAGATACCTGTCCGAGAAATGTCTGGTGATCATTGTTGCTGAAGAGTAGTACTTAAAATCTGTAGAGCATTCATTTTTGCCTTAATAGAATCGAGCTTACAAGAATCCAATAACAAATGAATGCTATCTGTAATGACAGGCTTGTAATCTGTCATCATCCACTTAAGCCTTGTCTTCCATTCACCTTTCACAAACTTCATCTCATAAACCTTCGTGATAGATAATCCTGTTTCTGAATTCTCTTCCTTTATAGTTAATTCTTTCGTATCGTCTGCTTCAGTGATTGAAACAGGGGAAACGATATTTTCCATATTGTTCTCCATTACTAACTGTTCCTGAAGAAGCACATTTTTCATTTTAATTAACTCATTCTCTTTAACCGCTAATTCAGCCTTGATCTTATTTGTGAAGGCAATTGATGGAAGGGAAACTTTTGCAGTGCTGTAAACAACGGGCCTTATCTCTGAGACTTGTTCACCAGGTTTATCTTCATTTCTAATACGATTATTCATTAAAGGCTGCATGAACGTGGGTATCTCATTCCCAACAATTTTATTTACGCCATTCAATAAAGCAAGGTTAAAAATAAATGTAAGAATCAGGGGTGCGATAGCAAGGCTATTAAAATTCCTTTTCGAAAAATTCAGATTGTTTTCTTTTGTAAAGAACCTTATCCTATCAAGCAGCTGGGCGTTTTGAAATACAGCAGTCAAAACAAAGGGAGTGTGGCTTTTCTTAAATTTCGCAGCTTTTAGCAGCGTTTCTGCGTAACTGATAGCAGGATATTTGAACTGGAGGACCTTGATGTTGCAATTCTTTTCTCTTTCTAATTTTACTGAACTGGATATCACTTTCATGAACGGATTGAAAAAATAAATGGTTTCACAAATGATCAACAACCAATTTAAAATATAATCATTGTTCTTTATGTGCGTGAGTTCATGAATGATCAGGGTTTCTGTTTCACGAATGGACAAATTGTTGACCAGCGCAACAGGCAATAGGATCACAGGCTTTAAACTACCAAAGGTAAGCGGGGTGCTTATGACACTACTATACCAAAGGGTCACTTTTCTTTTGATGCCGAATTGGTAACAACTTACTGCAGTAAACAGCTTAAGATCGATGGAAGGCTTGATCCATGTAAAACGATTCCTCGCTTTAAATCCATGCCACTTGATAAATACTTCAATACATTTAATGGTTACTATAAAACTATATAAACTCACCAGCCATGGAGATATGGTTTGTATATATGCCCGGCTGTTCACTTTTATAGAAACTGATTCGATCCTTGTTGTTAATAATGAAGTGTCTGTATAATAAATTAAAAAGGTAGTTAAAGAAAGAACCATTTGCGAAAGGCATAAAAAATATAACATGTTCCTTTTTGAAACCGGATCTGTTCTTCTGAAAAATGTTGAAAATGACTTGTAAATAAATACAAGTAATGCGCTTTGCCATAGGCTGTGTACAAGGCTTATACTAAAACAGTATGAAAATTGTCCCATTGAAAAATGATTATTATTTTTTCAATTTCAATTCATTGATCAGCAACTGGATCTTATCCAATTCTGCACCGGTAGCATCACTGTTTCCCAATGCCTGGATCACCAGCTCAGCAGATGAGCCTGCGTATAATCTATCGATCATTTTATTTAAGAATTGTTTTTGTGTTTTCTCTTTAGTAACCGCAGGAAAATAAATATGCGTTTTATTGCTTTCATCTCTTGTCACTAATTTTTTTTCATACATGATCTGCATCAGTTTAAGGGTAGTGGTATAACCTGCATCCTTATATTTACTGAGCTCCTCGTGAACTGTTCTTACCGAGGCATTTTTTCTATCCCACAAAACTGCCAGGATCTCTAATTCACTTTCTGTAGGTTTTGAAATCTTTGTTTTTATCATACTTACGATTTATTTCGTAAAGCAATGTATGAATTATTTCGTAACCACA
>JBDSDG010000108.1:0-15679 GCA_039920685.1 Ferruginibacter sp. | reverse complement strand
TAGATTTGAACTGACCGAAAAAAAGGTCCGCTTACAGTGTAAATAATTTGCCCTCTTTTATTTTTGCAGCTTTCAACACCGGGTCACCAGCCTGCCCTTTAGTTGCAGGAAGATTTTTTAGAGAGTTAGTTATTGTTGTGCCTAATGTGAATTTCCACACACTTCTTAATCCATTGGAAGTTTGTCTTATCAAGTCATCTCTTATTGCATCTGCATTATGGCCATCTTTCAAATTATTGGTATAACTAAATTTTTGCCCAAAAACTGCTTTTTCAGCAAGTGAACCATCTTCCCCCGGAAACCCTGTTCGATTGGGTTTATGTGCTCTTTCGGAGCGGGCCCAATGACCAGATTCATGCATAATTAAAATCATTGTCCTAAAGGCATTGAATGCAACTTCTTCATCATTGCCAGCCTTTAGTGCAGCCTCTAATTTTTTAAGTGTAAAACTTTCAAATGAGATATTATCAGCATAACCAAATTGCTTGCTCCACTCATTTCCGCTTCCATCACCAAATCTTCCTAAAAATAAAGAAAGCCCTGTCATTCCTCCATTCTGTGTAAGCTCTTTTTCTGTCATTGTTGGGGTAATCCATGGACCTTTTCCGTAAGTAAGCATTTCTTCCCAAGCTGATATACCAGCTTGCTGGTTATCAAAGCCCATGTTTGTAATCCAGCTATTTCTGGCAGCAGTATTGTTGATATAGAGAGGTAAAACGTGCTCAATAATCTTAGCTAATGTTGGATAATTTTTTGCAAAGTATGGCGATATTTTAAACAGGCCATCAAAATCGGTTAATGCGATAGGATTATTTCCGGCAAAAGTATAAGGGCTTTCTCCAGGATTAATTGCAGTCATTGGGTCAATGGAGAAAAATCTACCACCTAATCTTGGGTCTTGAATTCTTGCTCCAAAGTCATAAGCATTTCCCTCTCCATAAATTTCGTTTGCTTTCTCTTTTCCATTAAACCCATAACGGTATGAACTGTTATTCTGTACAAATTTCCTTCCAGCTATCTGCATTCCGAACGGATAGTAGTCATTTTGCTGTTATTACCTCTGTAATATCTGGTCAATTGTATCTGCGCCTGAACCATGCCCGATCTTCTTATCTGATATGGTTACAAGAAAATTCCCTAAATAATTACTTAATTCAAAGAACTTATTTTCTCTTTTAAAGATAGTTGAATCTGTTATAATGGAAACACATTCAAGCTTTTCAGTACATTATTAGTCCTGGCATGCTGCTTTCATTTTAAGGATTCTCCGTTTCCGAAAGTTGTCCACTATTATATCAGTCCGCCTCTCATAAATGCTCATTGTGTAAGCAATCCAGGCTAAAAATTACGAGGCCCAACTAGGAACCAGGAACTATGAACTTGTTTCCATTTTTTCCCGAAATTGTACATTATTTGATGCATAGAAATTTTTCGATGTATTTTTGCACCTTAATTCTCATAAAATATAATTGTTGTTATAAATGAAAATTTTATTAACCTATCTTAAGCCGTATCGATGGCTGGTTATACTTACGCTCTCACTTGCAGCGATCAATATTGGTTTTTCTTTGGTAGACCCTATCCTTTTAGGGAAACTGATCAACCTTGCCAATAGCCACCAGGGAAGTAGCAGGCCTCCTGCACAAAACTTTGACTGGAACAGGTTCTTTTTCAATTTTTCCTGGAATGCGCCAGGCGTTTGGTTCATTCTTGTATGTTCAATTTCTGTGGCGATGATAAGCCGCATTGCAAAAAACTTCCAGGATTATTTCTTGAATGTTGTGATTCAGAAATTTGGTGCCAAGGTTTTTACGGATGGATTGCAGCATGCTATGAAGTTGCCATACCAGCAATTCGAAGATCAGCGTAGCGGGGAAACGCTTTCAGTTCTTACAAAGGTCCGTTCCGATGTAGAAAAGTTCATGATCAACTTCATCAACATTTTGTTTGGCGTGATCATCGGCGTAGTATTCGTTTTTGTCTATGCTGCAGTTTTTATTCATTGGAGTATTCCTGTTGCATACCTCGTAGGTATATTTTTTCTTACTATTATAACTAATTTCTTAAGTAAGAAGATCAAGATCATTCAAAAAAATATTGTGGGTGAAACTACGGCCCTGGCAGGATCAACCACAGAATCACTTCGTAATATAGAGCTTGTAAAAAGTCTTGGGCTTACCAAACAAGAAGTTAACAGGCTGAATAAGAATACCTATAAAATACTGGGGCTTGAATTAAAAAAAGTAAAACGGATCCGCAGTATAAGTTTTATCCAGGGAACAATGGTGAACACTTTACGCCAGGTAATTTTATTTATTTTAATGTGGCTGATCTTCAGGGGAGATATGGATGCAGGACAGTTGGTAACCATGCAGATCTTTTCATTTTTCGTATTTGGACCATTACAGGAGATAGGGAATATTTTACTTTCTTACAGGGAAGCTGAAGCATCACTGAATAACTTTCACAACCTGATGCAAAAGGCGCCGGAGTCTGAACCGGCCCATCCAAAAACATTAAAAAATATAGAGACCCTTGCATTCAACGAGGTAACCTTTAAGCACCAGACAGCATCACAAAAAGCCATTGACAATATTAGCTTTCAAGTGAAAGTTGGAGAAACAATTGCATTCGTCGGTCCATCAGGCTCCGGGAAGTCCACGCTCATGAAATTATTGGTTGGACTGTATCGCCCACAACAGGGAAAAATATTATACAACGGGCTGGATGAAACAGAGATACATTTCGATGACCTGCGCAAACAGATCGGTTTTGTAACACAGGATACAAACTTATTCAGCGGCACTATAAGAGAAAATCTGGTCTTCGTTAATCCAGCTGCAACAGAAGCTGATTTGAATGATGTATTGGCAAAAGCAAGTTGTACAAACCTGGTTCTAAGAGCAGAAAAAGGATTGGATACTATGATCGGTGAAGGTGGATTGAAATTATCCGGTGGTGAAAAACAAAGATTGTCAATCGCACGTGCCTTGCTTCGAAAACCTCACCTGTTGATCTTTGACGAAGCAACCTCCGCATTGGATTCTCTCACTGAAGAGGAGATCACTTCTACTATCCGGGAAATATCATCCAAAAAAGGTCAGATAACTATTTTGATCGCCCACAGGTTAAGCACTATCATGCATGCCGACAGGATCTATGTTTTAGAACGAGGTTATGTGGAAGAAACGGGTGATCATGAAAGTTTACTGGAAAAGAAAGGCCTTTATTATGCGATGTGGAGACAACAGATCGGCGAAAGAAAAAAGATAATGGCTCCTGCAGTGCCCGCTAAATAGAGTTACGCCGAATTGTTCTTTATCAAATAAGATACCTTTGCGTGATGATCGCGGAAAAAAGGCCAACACCTAATTTTTATTGGAGCATTCTCTCAATGAAGTGTCCCCGATGCCGGAAAGGGCCTATGTTCAAGGAAAACAATCCGTATAAAAAATTTAGCCTCAGGCACATTTTTGACATGTATGACAATTGCCCGGTCTGTGGCCAGAAATATGATATGGAACCTGGATTTTGGTATGGCACCGGTTATGTCAGTTATGCGTTAGCGGTAGCTGTTTCAGTTACAACGTTTGTTGCCTGGCTGGTACTGATCGGCGTTTCCACTGAGGATAACAGGATATTTTACTGGCTTATTTCAAACTCAGTGATCCTCGTATTATTGCAGCCATGGCTAATGCGACTGAGCCGTGTTATTTACATAAGATTTTTTGTTCACTACGATCCCCATTACGAACACAGCAGGCCGATGGAATTTGAATGATCCTTATTCGAATAGTTTCTGTGAATGTTTACGCTTTTTTGAGATGAATTTTCCATAACCATAGCCCAATGCAATTCCAAGTGGATAATCACTTATCCAATGAACTCCATTATTGATCATGGCAACGCCGCATAGTCCGGCGATTGCATAGCCAATTGATTTGATCCGTTTTTTTTCAGGATAATTTTCAGAAAGGATAGTTACTGCAGCAATAAGCGTTGCCAAATGACCTGAAGGAAAGGCATCATATTTTGTCTTATTATTTTGAAAATCGTTTAATGAAGGAAACGGCCTCCATACTCCGCGGGATGAAGTAGCATCAGAAGGATTTTCTCTGCCTGATCCGTACTTTATGAATTGGGTTCCCGCACCAAGAGCAATAAATGAATTTAGTAGTTGATACGATGTTTGCAATGCCCTGTTATCATTTTTTATTTTTCCCTTTAGAAAAAATCCACCCGCAATAAGTACTACCGTAGAGCCTTGCCCGATATTATAAAATGCAGTGTTTAGATTTCTGGGCCACTTACCAATATTCGTTTCCCTGCCAGTTATCTTCAGGCGGATCAATGGAGAATAATCCTCCCTGGATTCAATATTATTATGTTCAGAAAAGTTTTGAATGAAATGGTTTACCTGCGGATCTATTATAATTAATCCAATAGTAGATACAGTGATAATGCCAAGTGAGATAAGATTTTTCTTATTAAACGATCGACTGGTAAATCCGGCAACATCCCGTGGTATATCAGTTAAGAATGAAAAGGGCTTAGGTTTATGATAAACACTATCAGCCTCTTTACAAACAGAGGTATTGACAGTATCATTCACATACTGACAATATCCTTGATAATTAGCCAGGATGAGGAAGAAAAGTAAAAAAGATTTCATTACAAGGTTTGACGTTATCTAAACATCTTTCAACAAAGATGCCGAAGCCGATCTCAAACATTGACTGGAAATTATGATCAACTGATATTCTCAATAATACCCGCAATCCCTTGTCCCCCGCCAACACACGCTGTCACCAACCCATATTTTTTATTCAGCCGTTTCATCTCATGGGTGATTTGGATGGTTAATTTACATCCGGTACAACCAAGTGGATGACCCAATGCTATAGCTCCACCGTTTATATTAACAATAGCAGGATCAAGTTCAAGTTCCCTGATCACCGCCAGGGATTGAGAAGCAAATGCTTCATTCAATTCCACAAGGTCTATTTGTGAAAGGTTCATCCCGGATTGTTTTAACACTTTTGGAACTGCTTCCACAGGGCCAATACCCATTATACGGGGATGCACACCCGCACTTGCACAATTTACCAAACGGGCAATTGGCTTCAATCCAAGTTCATTGATCATACGCTCACTCATTACAATGACAAAGGCTGCGCCGTCACTAGTTTGAGATGAATTACCTGCAGTTACGCAACCATCTGCGGCGAATGCTGGTTTTAATTTTGCCAGACCTTCCAGGGATGTATCGGCGCGAACACCTTCATCAGTATCTACCACAAATGTTCGTTGCTGCTTTTTACCTTTTCCATCCAGGTAAACTTCATTCACGTTTATCGGCAGGATACCTGGTTTAAAATATCCTTCTTTGATCGCATGTCCTGCTTTCAAATGACTATTGTAACTGAACTCGTCCTGGTCTTCCCTGCTTACCTTATATTCTTTTGCAACAGCTTCAGCTGTTAACCCCATACTTAAAAAATAATCAGGTTCTTCTTTGGCAATTGAGTATGCAGGCACAGTTTTCCAACCTGATGTTGGGACAAGGCTCATGCTCTCAGTACCACCGGCAATGATACATTCGGCCATCCCGCTCCTGATCTTAGCTGTTGCCATGGCGATGCTTTCAAGTCCGCTTGCACAATAGCGGTTGATCGTGATCCCCGGTGCATGAAAACCAACAGCTCTTGCAGCAATGATGCGACCCACCTGTAAACCTTGCTCAGCTTCTGGCACCGCATTTCCAACGATCACATCATCTACTCTTAATGGATCAAGTTGTGGAACACTTGATAATAATCCTTTGATCACATCTATGGCCAGGTCATCAGGTCTGGTAAACCGAAATCCTCCTCTCTTACTTTTTGCAATCGCTGTTCTGAATCCCGCAACTATATAAGCTTCCTGCATACTATTGATTATTAAAATTATAAACTAGTTGTTTATGCAACTTTATAAACAAAGTTAGAATTTACTCTTGATAAGAAAAAACCAAAATGACTACCTTAATTTCGCTGCAATGTATAAGGTCCTCCGCAACATTTTATTTTTATTTGATCCTGAGTGGGTACATTATTTTTCTATGAATGTGCTGAAGATATTATGCAGGAGTGATTGGATCTGTAATCTCATAAAAGAACGCTTCATACCTAAGAATGATCCGTATCTATTGTTCAACATTGAATTCAGAAACCGCGTAGGCCTCGGTGCAGGATTTGACAAGAATGCAAAATATTTGCATGAGCTTGCTGCGTTGGGATTTGGATTTGTTGAAATTGGAACTGTTACGCCGTTGCCACAGGCTGGAAATAAAAGGCCCAGGTTATTCAGGTTACCGAAAGACAAAGCTTTGATAAACAGGATGGGATTTAATAATGAAGGAGTGGAAATAATATCTGAAACATTAAAAGCCTGGAAAGACCGGCAATACGAACAACCTCAAACCTCAAACTTCAAACCTCAAACCCTAATTATTGGAGGGAATATCGGCAAGAACAAAAACACCCCTAACGAAGATGCCTGGAAGGATTACGAGTCATGCTTTGTTGCGATGCATGACCTGGTAGATTACTTTGTAGTAAATGTCAGTAGTCCTAACACTCCTGGTTTAAGAGAACTCCAGGAAAAAAATTCGCTGAATAAAATTCTTACAAATCTTCAGTCATTGAATAACAAGCGGGCCGATCCAAAACCAATTCTCTTAAAGATCGCACCGGATCTTTCGTATAAACATCTTGATGATGTTATTGAACTTGCCATGGAAATTAAATTAGATGGATTCGTGGCAACAAATACCACTATTGACAGAAGCGGTTTACAAATCAGCTCGCAGTTAAGAAGTGAGCATATCGGTGCAGGCGGTATAAGCGGGTTACCGGTAAAAGATCGATCAACTGAAGTCATAAAATATATTACCGGTAGAGCCAAGGGTATACCAGTAATTGCAAGCGGCGGCATCTTTACCGGTATTGATGCCAAAGAAAAATTGGATGCAGGTGCTTCACTTGTGCAGATATGGACAGGGTTTATTTATGAGGGCCCGGGTATAGTAAAAAATATTTCATCCTATCTTGCAAAAGATAAAGATGAAAATCATAAAAATCATTAAACCTAAAGTATGAGCTAACAGCCAGTAGCTATTAGCTTGCAGCTTAATATGGAATATTTATTTACTTCAGAAAGCATCGTTAGTTTTTTTGTGCTGGTAGTACTTGAGGTAGTGCTCGGCATCGACAATGTGATCTTTGTCAGTATTATCATGAATCGTCTGAAAGAAGCTAAAGATCAAAAAAAGGCAAGGCGTACGTGGATGATAACAGGAATGATCTCACGGAGCTTATTGCTGATGGGCCTGGGTTGGCTTTTGGCGCAAAGGGGAAAAGCATTATTCACCATTTTCGACAAAGGATTTGATCTTGCCAGCCTGGTAATGCTCGGTGGAGGTGTATTTCTTATCTATAAATCGGTGATGGAAATTCACCACAAACTTGAAGGCGAAGACCCAAATGTAACCTATCAAAATCAAAAACGCTTATCACTTGGTCAGGCTATAGGGCAGATCATATTGATAGATGCAGTATTTTCTTTTGACAGTATAATTACAGCCGGTGGAACAGCAAAGCATGTTGAGATCATGATCGCGGCGGTAGTAATTGCGATGGTGATCATGTTTATGTTCAGTCCAAAAATATCTTCATTCATACACAAGCATCCAACATTAAAGATGCTGGCGCTTTCATTCCTTGTAATGATAGGTCTTAGCCTGATCATGGAAGGCTGGGATCACGAAACCGCTGAAAAACTTCACCTCAAAAACTACATATATTTTGGTATGGCTTTCTCATTTATCGTTGAGATGCTGAATATGGTTATGCGCAAAAGAATGAAAAGGAACAGGGTTGTTCAGTTAAATGAACCGGTTTTGAGGAATGAAGAAGCTAGCGATTCAGACGCTGCACATTAAAAAGCGGACATCAAAGTTATCGCTACAAGTCCCGCTGTTTCTGTTCTTAGCCTGGTTTGCCCCAACGTTACAGGTGTATAATTATTTACCAGGGCTTCTGTGATCTCCGCCTTTGTAAAATCTCCTTCCGGCCCAATCAGAACAAGTTTCGATAAAGCAGATCTTACATTAGTGGAAAGATCTTGTTTTTCGTTACCATCTTCACAATGCGCAATGAATTTTTGTCCTTCAAATTCCATCCGGAGCATTTTTACCAGTTTAACCGGCTCATGTAAAACCGGAAGCCATGTTTGCTGCGATTGAAGCATTGCACTAATTAAAATGCTTTTCATCCTATCCAGCCGAAAATTTTGTTTTTCCGTTCTTTCACATAATATTGGATATATCCCGTTAACTCCTATCTCGGTTGCTTTTTCAAGGAACCATTCAAAACGGCTTGCATTTTTTACCAATGATATGCCAATACAAATTTTTTTTTCTCCAACAGGCTGTTGTATATCTGATAATATTTTTACGGTAGTTTTTCTTTTATGCGCTTCAATGATCTGTGTTGTATATAAATTCCCTTTACCATCCGTTAGGTTAATTGGTTCGCCGGTAGTCATCCGCAATACCTGCACAACATGCCTCGAAGTTTCTTCATTCAACACCGATTCCTGTGTGCCGGGTTTTATTTGATCAGTATAAAAGAATGGTAATGCCATAAATAAAAAAAGAATGAAGACAAAATCATTCTTCATTCTTTATACAAGTTACAAATAATGTCCTTACCTAAAAAGGAGTATCGTCATCAAATTCACCATCATTCATTTTGCTTCCTTTTTGGATATACAATTTCGCCTCATCGCCTGAGCCTGTTGTGTTGACGGGCCTCCAGTTACCTCCTCCCGGTGGAGGCTGACCGGGGTTAAAGTCTGTTCCTTCATCTTCAACGAACTTCTGTATATGTAATAAAGCTTTTAGCTTGATCGTCTCAAGGCTACCGTTCCTGTGCTTGGCTATTTTTACGTGTGTTTCCCCTTTATTATTTTCCCCAAATTCATTGGCAGTGATATCATAATATTCCGGGCGGTACAGGAACATTACCATATCTGCGTCCTGCTCAATGGCACCAGATTCTCTAAGGTCACTTAGCTGAGGCATTTTGTTCCCCTCTTTTCTTTTTTCCACCTCACGGCTTAATTGTGATAATGCTATGATCGGAACCTGCAATTCTTTTGCAAGACCTTTCAGGTCTCTCGAGATTTTGCTGATCTCCTGTTCCCTGTTACTATTCCGGTCAGCGCTTCCACTCATCAATTGCAAATAATCAATGATGATCATACCTACATTGTGTTTATTTTTTAACCTGCGGCATTTTGCTCTCAGCTCAAAAATATTAAGTGCCGCAGAATCATCAATGAATATGGGCGCTTTGCTTAACCTTTCGATTCCACGCTTATACAATTGCTTCATTTCATGTTCCTCCAGTTTACCACGTGCGATCTTTTCAAGCCATATCTCGCTTTCTGCACTTAATATTCTTTGCACCAGTTGGCTACTGCTCATCTCCAGGCTGAAGAAGCCTACAGCTGTAGGCTTTGTCGGATGCATGGCTGCACTACGGGCAAGGTTAAGCGCAAATGCCGTTTTACCCACGGAAGGTCGTGCTGCTAAAATAATAAGATCTGTTGGCTGCCATCCGTAAGTTATCCTGTCAAGCGATTTAAACCCGGAAGTTACCCCGGTTATATCTTCCTGACGGTTACGCATATCCTCAATGCGCTGAATTGTTTTTACCAAGACAGTGTCGATACTGTCAAAATTCTTGCGAAGATGATTATTGGTTATTTCAAAAAGTTTCGTTTCTGCATCATCGAGCATATCAAATACATCAGTGCTGTCTTCATACGCATCTCCAATGATCTCTCCGCTAATACGGATAAGCTCCCGCTGGATGAATTTCTGCAAGATGATCCGGGAATGCGCATCAATATTGGCGGCAGAAACAACCGCATTGGTAAGTTTGGTAACAAAATAAGGGCCTCCAACGAATTCAAGCTCTTCCCTGAATTTTAATTCCTCTACTACGGTAAGCAGATCGATCGGCAGACTTTTTATCGCCAATCCCTGCATCGCTTTATATATCCGCTGATGTGCTTCAACGTAAAAGCATTCCGGTTTTAAGATTTCCACTACTGTATCGAAAGCGCTTTTTTCAAGCATAATGGCACCCAGGATTGCTTCTTCTAACTCTTTTGCCTGTGGGGGTACTTTTCCAAAAACCATAGACCCAAGGTCAACAGCGGTTTTACGCCTTACCTTCCGGTCTTTATTTAGATTCGTGAACTCCATGTTATAAGTTATAAATTGCTTGTTTGGGTTAATTATCGGGGTATAAACAAGACTTATAACGGAAAGCCGTAACTGTTCTTAATTGCTAAGTCTTGGTCAGGAAAAAAACAGTCAGAAGACTGTTCTTATCAAGGTGGCTAAGATAAAAGCAATTAGGTATTCAATAATTCACATCCGGTGTTATCAACTTTATGTTGCAGATTATCCACCGACAACTAACATTCAAATGTACCTTATTCACGCATTATCAACAGTGCTATTAACATTCGGTATTCAACTGGATATAATTGCGGGGTATTTTATACACAATTAGAAAAACCAGAATTTCTTTTTGTTCACCTGTGCAATATTCTTTTCCCAATCAGAATATCTACAGAAAAATTATTTTCTCCTCATTTTAATGTATGTAAAACAGCAGCTAAAACTTGTACACTCAAAAAACTATCTTTGCCGGTAATATTTATCAATACATGACTATTTCTTATAATTGGTTGAGCGATTATTTGCCCACTGGAAGTGAAAATCCTGATCCTCAGATATTATCCCAGATAATGACTGCGATCGGGCTAGAGGTGGAAACCATGGATACGAAACAAGAAATAACCGGTGGATTGCAAGGTTTACTGGTGGGCGAGGTCATAACCTGTGAAAAACATCCTGAAGCAGATAAATTAAAGCTGACAACGGTTTCAACAAATAATGGAAAATTGTTAAACATTGTATGTGGCGCTCCAAATGTAGCTGCCGGGCAGAAGGTTATCGTGGCACCAATAGGAACAATGATCTATCCCATAAACGGTGTGCCAGTTACTATTAAAAAAGCTAAGATCCGTGGAATTGAAAGTGAAGGAATGCTGTGTGCAGCAGATGAAATCGGGTTGAGTGCCGATCATGCCGGTATCATTGTTTTACCAGGTGAAACCGCCACCGGAACACCTGTTTCCCAATTGTTCAAGTCAAAAGAAGATACCATCTACGAGATTGGCTTAACACCAAACAGGATCGATGCGATGAGCCATATTGGTGTTGCAAAAGATGTTTGCGCATATTTGTCCCATCATAACAAAAAAGAAATACTTCCTGTTCTTCCATACATCAATAATTTTAAGGCTGATGATCAAACTATGGAAATGGAGGTCGTGGTCCAGAATGAAACAGCGTGTAAGCGTTATAGTGGTATAAGTATTTCAGGAATTTCTATTGCTCAGAGCCCTGGTTGGTTAAAAGAAAAACTTCAAAGCGTTGGGGTGAAGTCGATCAATAATATTGTTGATATTACAAACTTTATCCTCCATGAAACCGGCCAGCCACTTCATGCATTTGACGCCGATAAGATAGAAGGAAAAAAAATCATTGTAAGAACAGCTGCTGATGGTGAATTATTCACTACACTTGACGATAAAGAACGCAAGCTCTTGAAAGACGATCTGTTGATCGCAGATATATCATCGGGAATGTGCATAGCCGGGGTTTATGGAGGTATACAAAGTGGAGTGACGAATGATACCAAGAACATCTTTCTGGAAAGTGCATGGTTCGATCCAATATTTATAAGGAAGACCTCTTTGAAACATGGCCTTCGAACAGATGCCGCAGCAAGGTTTGAAAAGGGAACTGACATAAGCAATACTGTAACTGTATTAAAAAGGGCCGCATTGCTTATAAGGGAAATAGCGGGTGGGAAAATCTCTAGTGATATAATTGACATTTACCCCTCACCGTTACAAAAGACGAGGGTTGGCCTAAAAAACAACTACCTGAAAAAATTAAGTGGCAAGAATTACCATTCCGATACCACCAGGAATATTCTCAAAAGCCTTGGATTCGAAATTGTGAAAGAAGGTGTTGATGAAACATGGGTGGATGTACCATTTAGTAAGCCTGACATAAGCTTACCTGCTGATATAGTTGAAGAGATCATGCGAATAGATGGTCTTGACAATATTGACATCCCTGATGCAATTACAATTTCTCCATCGGTTGAAAAAGATATCGAAAAATTTCAGCGAAAAGAAAAGCTATCAAATTATCTTGTTGGGCTTGGTTTTTTTGAGATCTTCACAAACAGCATTACGAACAGCAGTTTCTTTGAAAAGGAAGAATTACACACTGCAGTTAAAATGATCAATAACCTGAGCAGTGAACTTAATATTATGCGTCCTGAAATGCTCCAGGGTGGACTGCAGGTGATCACACACAATAATAACAGGAAAAATTATGACCTGCTTTTCTTTGAATTTGGCAAAACCTACAATCTTATACATGGTGATTACAATGAGCCAACGCACTTGACATTGTATGCAACAGGTAATTCCAGCACACAGGACTGGAAGACAAAGCCGTTAAAGTCAGATTTTTATTATCTTAAAGGCGTTATTGAAAATCTTTTGTCAATAACAGGTATTAGAGAATATTCGTTTGAAACAAATACAAGGATAGCGATAAGTAATTGTACAGAAATAAAAAGTGAGAACAGATCGATCGGTTATATAGGAGAAGTAAACGACCAAACCCTAAAGAAGTTCGATATCAAATACCCGGTCTTTTATGCAGACCTTTTTTGGGATGAAATTTTATTGATCGCAAAAGAAAAAAAGATCCGTTATTTTGAAATACCAAAATTTCCTGCTGTAATTAGAGATCTTTCATTGGTTGTTGATAAAAAGATCACGTATGAGATGATCAAAAGAACCGGTATGTCTGCAAATATTCCGCAACTTCGATCAATAGAGTTGTTTGACATATTCGAAAGTGATAAATTGGGCAATGAAAAGAAGGCGATCGCCGTAAGTTTTATTTTTCTGGATATAGGAAAGACACTTACAGATATAGAGGTAGATGGGTTCATGCAAAAGATCATTGTAGGCTATCAAACTAATTTAAATGCACAAATAAGAAAATAATTGCAACAGGTAGAAGAACATATTGGCCGCATATACAGTAAGATCCAGGATCTGCTGAAGAAGCATACTTCTCTGATAAAAGAAGCGGACCAGCAGCAAAAGCTGATTCAAAAGCTGCAACAGCAAACTGTCTTGCAGGAAGATAAGATCAAAGCACTGGAACAACAACAACACATTTTAAAAGCGGCGGCTGGAAAAATGGAGGAGCCCGATAAAAAAGAGTTCGAGCAGTTGATCAACAAATATATTCGCGAGATCGATAAATGCATCAATTTATTAAATAATTAAACTACTGTTATGCCGGAAGAACTGATCCCGCTGAACATTCTGATAGCTGACAGGACCTACCGTATCAAGGCGGAGGCAAAGGATGAAGAAGTGATCCGGAGAAGTTTAAAGGTTATCAATGATAAAATTATAGAATATAAAACGCAGTTTGCCGGTAAGGATATGCAGGATTATATTGCTATGGTTATAATTTGGTATGCAACCCAGGCTGCTGAGTCTGCTTCTCCTGTGCAGCAAGACCTGGTAGAAAGCTTGCGTAAGATTGAATTGCAATTGGATAAGGCAATATAGCTGATCTTGCTGATTGCTTTACGGGTCATATTTTCCATTCAAATCATTATCTTCGCTCATTAACCATCTAACTAGCTATTTTGCCTGGCAAGGTGATATACAATATTGTGAATCAGACTAAAAACATAAAATTTAATGGAACCGAATATAATTTATATCATTATAGGTGTGGCTGCATTGGTAGTTGGAGCCATCCTGGGTAAATTAATCTTTTCAAAAAATAATAAGAACCAGGTTGCAGAAGCCGAATCCCAGGCTCAAAAGATCATTGCAGATGGCCAATTACAGGCTGAAAATCTAAAGAAAGAAAAGCTGCTTGAAGCAAAGGAAAAATTTGTTCAACTTAAAGCTGATCATGACAGGGATGTACTTCAGCGTACTCAGAAGCTGAATGAATCTGAGAATAAGGCAAAGCAAAAGGAACAAAGCATTAACCAGAAAGAAGCCAACCTGGAAAAGCAGTTAAAGGAAAACGATTCTATAAAAGAGAATCTTAACCGCCAGATCGAGGTTGTAAATATTAAAAGAACTGAACTCGAAAAACACCAGGAAGAGCACATTCGAAGGCTAGAGAAAGTTGCAGGACTTTCAGCAGAAGAAGCAAAAGCGCAACTGATCGAGAGTTTAAAGCAGGAAGCACATTCAAGGGCACTGGTCATTCAGCAGGAAATTATCGAAGATGCCAAATTAAAGGCAAATAAGGAAGCAAGAAAGATCATCATTCAGACCATTCAGCGCACTGCGGCAGAACAAGCAATTGAAAATTCAATTTCAGTTTTTAACCTGGAAAGTGATGAGATCAAGGGTTCGATCATCGGAAGGGAAGGAAGGAATATTCGTGCAATAGAAGCCGCAACCGGCGTAGATCTTATTGTTGATGATACTCCGGAGGCGATCGTGCTGTCATCTTTTGACCCGTTACGGCGCGAAATTGCCCGTCTTTCTTTACAAAGACTCGTGTCGGATGGAAGAATTCACCCGGCCAGGATCGAAGAGGTGGTGGAAAAGACCAAGCGCCAGCTTGATGACCAGGTAATGGAGATCGGCGAACGAACTGTAATTGAGCTGGGAATACATGGATTACATAAAGAGCTGGTAAGAATGGTTGGCAGGATGCGATTCCGTTCATCTTATGGACAAAACCTTTTGATGCACAGTCGCGAAACTGCAAATTTGTGCGGAATCATGGCGGCAGAATTAGGCATGAATCCTAAACTGGCAAAGCGTGCAGGTCTATTGCATGATATTGGTAAGGTGCCGGATGAAGAAACAGAACTGAGCCATGCACTCTTGGGTGCTAAGCTGGCAGAAAAATATGGAGAAAATCCTGCTGTGGTAAACGCCATTGGAGCCCACCACGACGAGATGGAAATGCAATTTGTGATCTCCCCAATTATACAGGCGTGTGATGCGATCAGTGGAGCAAGGCCCGGGGCAAGGCGCGAGATCATGCAGCAATATATTCAGCGGATCAAAGACCTGGAGAACCTTGCACTCGCATATAATGGTGTGGAAAAAGCCTATGCAATTCAAGCTGGTCGGGAGCTAAGAGTGATAGTGGAGGCGGATAAAGTGTCAGACAGCGATAGCGATAAGCTAAGTTTTGAGATCGCTCAAAAAATACAGGAAGAAATGACATTCCCAGGCCAGATCAAAGTGACTGTGATCCGGGAGAAAAGAGCGGTAAATATTGCCCGGTAATGATAAGCTGATGAAATCTGGTAATAGGAGATGACATCTAGAGGTAGATGACATCTCAATCCCATCTCAATCCCAAAATCTTTACCTTCAAACACGAAACTATAAACTTTTACCCCTACCTTTGCCGTCCGTTAAAATTAAACAATATGAACGCAATAGCATTTGTTCATGAGCAGTTGAC
>JBDSDG010000107.1:0-5601 GCA_039920685.1 Ferruginibacter sp. | reverse complement strand
GTAGTGGGAATTACTATGAAAACCTGGGACTATGCAACAAGTGTTGGGACGACAGGAAAAAAGGAAACAGGCTGCTGTAACATTGATAGCTTTAATGATGCCAGGCAAGCAGCAGTTCAACATGGATTCCCACATTTTATTTTAGATATCAGGGAAGAATTCGGAGATTTTGTGATTGATAATTTTGTAGAGGAATATATAGCAGGGAGAACACCTAATCCATGTGTTATGTGCAATACACATATTAAGTGGCGTGCATTACTAAAACGTGCAGATGCGCTTGGCTGTGATTTTATTGCCACCGGGCACTATGCGCAGGTTCACCAGCATACAAATGGAAGGTATTTTATACGAAAAGGGATCGATGACAGCAAAGATCAAAGTTATGCATTGTGGGGATTGCAGCAGGATCTTTTGGGAAGGACCATTTTGCCATTGGGAACCTACCACAAAACAGCGATCCGCCAAATGGCTCATGACTTTGGCTACCCGGAACTTGCTAAAAAAAATGAGAGTTATGAAATTTGCTTCGTTCCTGATAATGATTACCGTGGCTTCCTAAAAAGAAGGGTTGAAGGGCTGGAGGAAAAAGTAAATGGAGGCAATTTTGTTGACCCATCCGGAAATATTCTTGGCAAACACAAAGGCTATCCTTTTTACACGGTCGGACAACGCAAAGGCCTCGATATTGCCTTGGGCAAGCCGGCATTTGTAACAGAGATCATACCAGAAACAAATACGGTCGTACTGGGTGATGAAGATGACCTGAACAGGACAGAAATGAAAGTAAAACAATTAAACTGGATAAAATATGATGGAATAACAGATGGAATGGAAGCTGTTACCAAGATCCGGTATAAGGACAAAGGCGCACTCAGCAATATATATACATACGAAAACGGGGTAAAAGTACGTTTCTATGAAAATGTAAAAGGTGTAGCCCCGGGTCAGAGTGCTGTATTTTATGAAGGCGATGATGTTATTGGAGGAGGAGTCATTCAGCGGAATACAGTTCTTTAGGCAGGTTAATGTTTGGCAATCATATGTTAACTGTTAGAAACTGTATCTTGTTATACCAATTGGCGTGATCTTACAAACGATCTACTGCAATTGAAACATTTAAAGAAACACATGAAACAATATTTCCTTTTTTTCCTTGCTTTCACCTTATTTATTGGTTTTAATAGCTGTAAAAAATCCAATGAAGAATTTAAAACCGCTTCGCTGGACGAATACTATCCGCTTACCCCGGGGAAATATATTACTTATAGCCTTGATTCAACTATATATGTGAATTTCGGAGCGAGTGCAGAAGTACATAGCTATGAAGTGAAGTTTGAAGTGGATGCCCAGATCACTGATAACCTTGGAAGGCCTGCTTACAGGATCTTCAGGTACATACGCAATCCCGGTGCCGGCGCATGGGCACCAGACGCAACATTTACTGCAGTAAACGATTCCACTGGTTTAGAATTCATTGAAAATAACCTGCGCTATTTGAAATTAAAGCAGCCTGTGAGAGATAATTATACATGGAAAGGAAATACTTATATCGATACTTATTCAATAAACTCTCCTGTAAAATATCTTGACGACTGGGATTACGTTTATGAAAATGTTGGCATTACTCAACAAGTAGGAACTTTTACTTTTGATAATACACTTACCGTAAACCAACGCGATGAGATCATAGGCAACCCGGCAGATATTAATTCATATGCTGAGATAAATTATTCGCTGGAAAAATATGCAGCTGGAATTGGAATGGTGTACCGTCAATTCCTGCACACAGAATACCAGCCACCTGTACCCGGACTTGAAGGCCATTATGTTGATGGGTCTTACGGTGTCACCTACACGATAATAGACCATAACTGATCTATTTTTTTCTAAGGAATGATATAAGATCTGTATTTGGAACGTTCTCTACTCCTACAGATCTGAACATTGTTATAAGCTGTCCCCGGTGATATGACTGGTGATTGAATAAATGATGCAATGCCTCATAAACGGGTTGCTTGAATTGTTCCTTTTTTGAATTCCTGTAAATAAATTCATGTTCTAATGCAGCTTCAGTTGCAAGGTCTACCCACTCTTTCCATTGTTTTGACTGCTTCATAAGATTATTCGAAAGCTCCAATACTGATCCCTTAAAGTTTACACTTGGCCATTCATTCTGTTCCATCAGTTTGATCCTTTGCCACCAAATGCCTTCTACATCCCATAAATGTGCGATCGTTAAATAAATACTCTTAAAGCTGCTATTCATCGGCTGGTTTATCTGCTCATCAGAAAGATTACTCACGCAATCGGTTATCCGCTGGTTTGCCCAGATATTGTATGCAGCATATTGCGCAAAGACTTTTTTCATGTTAGGGTAATTTGTGATCAAAATTAAGTGTTACTAACCACAGAGTAGCAGAGAGTATTTCACAGAGGAAATAAAACAAGCTTTCACAATGGCCCCGAACATTAAATTGGTCGTAAAAAAAAGATTATTTTCACCACCTTAAAATTTTCAGATCATATGAATATTTCAATTCGCCGTGCCGTAAAAAACGATTGTGAAAGGATGATGGAACTTGTTGTTGAATTGGCAATTTTTGAAAAAGCACCGGAAGCTGTTACTGTAACCTTAGAGCATTTTATAGAATGTGGATTTGGTGAACAGCCAATATGGTGGGCATTTGTTGCAGAAGCTGATGGTAAAGTAGAAGGGTTTGCTTTATACTATAAAAGGTATAGCACCTGGAAAGGCCAGCGATTATACCTCGAAGACCTTATAGTAACAGAAAAACTAAGGGGAATGGGTTTGGGGAAATTATTGTTCGACAGGCTTATCAAAGAATGCAAAAAAAACAATTACAGTGGCATGGCGTGGCAGGTACTTGATTGGAATGAGCCAGCCATTAATTTTTACAAAAAATATCCAGGAGTCGTCATAGAAAACGGCTGGCTGAATTGCAACCTGCCTGCTTAATATTTTTGGGATACAGGTTCAAGATTGATCAATAATCATACATTAAAAGCAATTACCCGGAGATCGGCTCTAATTATTTCAAAAAAAATTATGATATCAGGCAGCAAGTGATTAACTGGTGGTATCTATGGTTTATTAAATCATTAATCCAACATAAATAATAATCATGTCAACATTATTTCAAAACAAATTCACGCGGATCATCATCCCACTATTTGCAATCTTATTTTTTCTTTCTTGCCAGAAAGACATTTCAAACAACAATGGTGAAGATACCGGGATCTTTCCCGATTTTACAACCAAGGTTACTGCAACAGTAGTATCTGGTTTCGTAACAGATGAAAACAATGCAGCGGTCATTGGTGCATCTGTAAATGTTGGTGGTAGTATTACCAGCACAGATGATTATGGTTTTTTTGAAGTAAAAAATGCGCTCGTTGTAAAAGATGCCGCCGTTGTTACTGTAACCAACCCAGGTTATTTTAGAGGAATTAAAACTTTTATGGCTGAAAATGGTAAGTCAGCATTTTTCAGGATCAAGCTTATCCCAAAAACCAATAGTGGAAATATTGATGCGGTAGCAGGTGGAAACGTTACCCTTGGAAATGGTATGGTGATCGCATTACCGGCAAACGCAGTAGTAGTTGCTTCATCGAATGTTGCTTATACAGGTTCAGTAAATGTAGCAGCACATTGGATAGATCCAACAGCAGCTGATCTTTCCCAGACAATGCCCGGTGACCTTCGCGGAGTTAATACCGACGGTTACCTAAAAACCCTCACAACCTATGGTATGGCGGCGGTAGAACTTACAAGTGCTTCCGGTGAATTGCTGCAAATTGCTACAAACAAAAAAGCGACACTTACAATGCCGGTTCCTTCTGCAATAAATGGCACCGCTCCTTCAACCATTCCTTTATGGTCTTTTGATGAAGCAAAAGGTTTATGGAAAGAAGAAGGTGTAGCAACAAAAACAGGAAATACTTATGTTGGAGAAGTAAGCCATTTCTCTTTCTGGAATTGTGATGTGCCAAACAGCTATGTACGTTTCGATGCAACTGTTAAGGATAATGCGGGAAACCCGATCCCATATGCATGGGTAAAGATATCAGTGGTTGGCAGTCCATATAATTCAGGTTATGGGTACACAGATTCATCCGGATATGTAAGTGGTGCGGTTCCGGACAATGCACAATTATTATTGGAAGTCTTTACAAGCTATGCCTGTGGAACATCTGTTTATTCGCAAAACTTCAGTACAACCAACGTAAATATTTCATTAGGTGTAATTACAGTGACTACGAGTTTAGGCACTGCAACTGTATCTGGAACAGTTACAGATTGTACCAACATGCCCGTAACCAATGGCTATGTTGTTATGTTGGTAAATGGCCAGAATTTCAGGTATTCATTGAGTAACACAGGGACGTATAATTTTACTACAATACTTTGCAATAGCACTGCAAGTGCAAGCTTTATCGCTGAAGATGCTAATAGTTTACAACAAAGCACAACATTGGTTCAGTCCATAAGTGCAGGTGCAAATACAATTCCTAACCTGCAGGCATGTGGTGTATCGATACAGCAATTTATAACTTATACGATTGACGGTGGTGCTGCGATCTCGTTTACCTGGCCGGCAGATAGCCTTATGCATTCAGGTAATGGCGGCACGACATCCACGTGTTATATAAACGGAACCAGTATGTCAGCAACTCCGGTACAAAATGTATCGTTTTCTTTCCCAACTGTTGGCATTGCACCGGGTGGTGTGGAGATACTGGAGTCATTCTATTCATCCCAGCTGGGGACACAAACTACTACTTCAGGTGCTCCTGTAAATATCACTGAATACGGTAACGTCGGAGAATTTATAGCAGGTAATTTTACCGCTACAGTTTCAACACCGGCCCCTATCGTTAATTATACAATAGTTTGCAGCTTTAGGGTGAGGCGAAATTTTTAAGTGTTAGGTTTTCTTATTACTCTTAAAGGGTTCCTGTGGTAGCGGGAACCTTTTTTTTATTCCAGTACCGCTTGTAACCTAAATGATAAATTGCAATTTTAGATTGAGGATGCAATAACCTTTATTTATAATTTATTGGATTTCCGTATCATTTGTTATCTTTTATGTTCATTCATCATTATCCATGGCCAGCAAAAAACAAAACATTTTTCTATTACTTGCAAGCGTTCTTCTGTTCGTATGCTTTTCTTGTCAAAAAGAAATAAATTATAATGATGATCAAACTCATGCTCTAAAAGTCACTTCTTCCACCGTATCAGGGTTTGTTACAAATAAAAATGCTGTTCCCGTCATGGGTGCAAGTGTCTCTATTGGCAGCAGTACAACTACAACCGATCAATTTGGATTTTTTGAAGTAAGCGATGTCCTGCTGGTAAAAAACACCGGGGTTGTTGTTGTTACCTATTCGGGCTACTTCAATGGAATTAAGACTTTTATCGCTGAAGAAAACAAGGAAGCATTTTTCAGGATCAGGCTAATCGCTAAAATAAATAGCGGCAATATTGCTGCTGCATCAGGTGGTAGCATCACAATGAACAACGGCATGGTAGTTAGTTTGCCCGGCGGAGCGGTAGTGAATGCCTCTACTTCTGTT
>JBDSDG010000106.1:0-4793 GCA_039920685.1 Ferruginibacter sp. | reverse complement strand
GGCATTTTTTCTATCCCACAAAACTGCCAGGATCTCTAATTCACTTTCTGTAGGTTTTGAAATCTTTGTTTTTATCATACTTACGATTTATTTCGTAAAGCAATGTATGAATTATTTCGTAACCACATTAACCATTTATCCAATATTTTTCAAATGGAGGTTCACCTTTTATTGTTCACATATAATAGAAGTAGTTTAAAGGCACCAAAATTGCATTTAACCAAATCAAAAATTAAAATTAAATTATATGAAGGGTAAAATCACAATAACAGCTTTTATTAGCATCATTATCGTTTTTGGATCATGTGTAAGTAAGAAAGTATTAAAATCAGAACAGGCGCGGTTTGAAACATTGCAGTCCGATTATGGCAGCGTCCAGGATATGTTGAAAAAGTGCATCGACCAGGCATCTATCGAAAGCCGAAAACGGGATTCATTGAGGAGTGAATTGGTAAATGTTCAGAGACAAATGGAGAGTACCCGCGGTTACAATGATCAGTTATTAAAACAATTGGAAAATTTATCAGTGATTTCAGGGTCCCAGGCAGAGAGTATAAAAAAATCTCTTGACAATATTGGTGCAAAGGATAGCTATATCCAGAGCCTGCAGGCGGCTATTAACAAGAAAGACTCAACGAATATGGTTTTAGTGATGAATCTGAAGGGTGCTATTGGAAACCTGGATGATAAGGACATAAATATTAAAGTAGAAAAGGGCGTAGTATTTATTGACATATCAGATAAATTACTTTTCAAAAGCGGGAAATACGAGATAACAGAGAATGCGAAAGAAGTACTAGGTAAGGTTGCGTTGGTATTGAAAAATCAACCGGGATTGGAATTTATGGTTGAAGGACATACAGATAATATTCCTTATAAGGGTGGAGGGGTGCTTTTAGATAATTGGGATCTTAGTGTTAAGAGAGCGACCGCGATCGTGCGGATGTTGCAGAATCAATATGGATTGAATCCGGCGCTTATTTCCGCAGCAGGTAGAAGTGAATATTTACCTGTTGCAGACAACAACACTGCGGAAGGTAAAGCAGCGAATCGCAGAACAAGGATAGTAATTCTTCCACAACTTGAACAGTTCTTTAAGTTGCTCGAGAAGCGATCATAATAATTATTTCAAATTAAAATGCCGTCATTTATTGACGGCATTTTCTTATCATTTCATTAATATAAGTTAATCGTTGATAAGGTTACCTTAACAATACAAAACTGCCTTTTGTAGTAAGGGTTTCACCTGCATCACATATAGCTTCCAGCAAATAGACATAAGCAGAGGCAGGTTGAGGCAGACCACGATATTTTCCATCCCAACCATAATTTCTTTCATTTGGCATAACGTTGCGGCTCTCAAACACAAGTATCCCTTCACGGCTGAAAATGGCAAACTTAACGATCCTTTTTATCCCTCTTGTGATTGGAAAATAATAATCATTGATATTATCACGGTTAGGAGTAAATGCTGTTGGCAATAATAGGTTAGCGCCCTTACATTCTACCAAAACATTTACAATATCTTTTGCAACACAACCACTATCTGATGTAACAGTTATGGTATATGTCTTTAAAGTTGAAGCAATCCCTGAAGGAGATGGACAGTTGTTACAATTCAACAGTGCCGAAGGTGTCCACAAATAAGATGAAACATTATTGCTGTATAATGGTGAAAGAATAAAATCGGAATTAAAAGGAAGCACCTTATCCGGTCCCGCATTCACAACAGGCAATGATTTTACATATACATTCACATCCGCAGTACTTGAAAAACATCCGACAGAATCACGTAGTGTTACTTGGTAATGCGTAGTTTGTTGAGGCGATGCGACAGGATTAAAAGATAATGAATCTGATAATCCCAGCGGGGGAGACCAGCTTATTAATTTGCCTTTAGGGCCTACCTCGAGTTGAACGCTTTCATTTGCACAAATATATTTTTCCGAAGGGGTAACCGATGCTGTAAAATTTTCATATACCAGTACCTCGATGCTGTCTGTTACAGAACAATTGAACCGGTTAGTTGCTGTTACCACGTAAGTAGTTGTGACAGGTGGATTTACTACCACGGTATCACATGTAGTGCATGATATCCAGTTAGCCGGTGACCAAATGATGGAATCATTGTGAAAGGAAATAAGTGTAGTAGCCTGACCTTGACAGATCGTATCTACATCGGGAATACTCCGGAGAAATGGAATATCAAAAACGGTTACTTGTTTTACCAGTGTATCCATGCAACCCTTAATATCAATGGCAGTTAGCTTAACATCAAATGTTCCCCAATAAGGGAAATAATGTGGTTGTGGCTGAAAGACACTGTCTTCTTCCAGAGTGATGCTGTAATTCCAGTGCCAGTTATTTATGAGGTCTGTAGGGACATATGGGGTAGATGAATTGGTGATCGTATATGGCTTCGCCAGGCATATTTCTGAAGGAGCGGAAAATGCGAGTTGTGGGCCTCTTACCAGAATATTATTTAAAAGCCGGACCGTATCAGGACAATATTGAGGTCCATTGTTTATCACTACGTAATTATCATTGAAGTGTCCAAGGATATTAGCGTTAACGGTTAGCGGTAGTAAATCAACAGGGCCTATTTGCTGACCAACGACATTCCATGTATAAAGTGCTTCGGGATTATTATAATTATTCGGTAATGTGAAAACGGTGTTGCGATTTTTACAGATCGAACTGTCCGGGTTCACCAGAGAAGGGTAGGCAGTATAAATGTTTCGAATAAATGTATCAGCGCAACCAGTAATGTTATCTGAGATCGAAAGGGAGGTAACAAATGTTCCTGTATCCGGATACGAATGAATTACATTAGAAGCAGAGCTTTCCGGGGATCCGTCTCCAAATTTCCATAAGATCGTTGACTGGTTTCCCTGGCTGATATTATTGAATGTAAATCGTTTGGTGTTTGCGCATGTATTGGAATATTGAAATTCTGAGATCACACCGATCACTTCGATCGAAAAGGTGATTGGCATTCCCGGACAATCGTTAAACAAGGGAGTAACGGTAATGGTTTTAGTTCCGAGCGTTCGGAATTTATGCTCAATAATTGTATCAGTTACAGAGGTTGTATCTCCCTGACCAAAATCCCAAAAGTATTTATTTGCATTGGTTGCTTTGGAAACGAATTCAGGAGATTCAGATCCGCATACCACTGTTTTCTTCGGGTAGGCGATATGGTTAGTAGGTGGTTTTCCAAAGGCGAGGTCATTAAAAACAAATTCATTAGTACAGCCGTCATTTGTGGTTATACGCAGCCTGGCCCCATAATTACCTGTTGCGGAATATGTATGTGTTGTTCCAGGTGTTGTTGTAGAAATGTTTCCGCTGCCATCGTCAAAATTCCAGGTATAATTTGTTACTATTGAAGAAGGAGGCGCATCAACCGTGGAATTAAAATCGATCAACGCCGGAACACATCCAGTCAACGGGGAAGCAGTTGCATTAATGACAGGCCGTTCCACTTTTATTGATGTAAAAGATTGCCCTGAACAACCTGTTGCTGCTGTTGCCTTTAAAGAAATAGGATATGTTGCATATTCGCCAAAATTATGACCTATTGAAGGTGTTGTTGAGGCAATGGCTGTGTTATCTCCAAAATCCCATTCGTAAGAACTTATATTATTACCTGCATTTGCGGTGAAATTAATTACTCCGGGAACACATAAATTGTTTCGGTCATATTGAATTTGAGCAATCACTCCGGGATTAATGATGATGTTTTTTGAAATTTCTACTGTCAATTTTTTATAAATAACGATTAACCTAACAGTATATGTACCAGCAATGGTATAAGTAGTGGTGGGATTTTCGCTGTTGCTCCCCATATTGTTCCCAAATGTCCACACATAACCAATTGGGGCTCCGGAAGTAATCTTTGTAAATCTTATAACAGAAGGAGTGCAGAATGATTCAGAAGAAGATGTTATGCTTTGGTATGTAAAGTCAACAGTTTGACTGAACAATCCATTACTAATACTTATAAAGAATAATAAAGTGACTATTTTATTCATCCGTGTAAATCCTGGTTAGATAGAATTTTACAATTATGAAGCCAATAAATTTCACAAACTATTTACATATCACTATAGATCAATTTTATAGTCATTTAACATATGCATTTTTTTTTCATTGTTAAAGTGCATAAAAAAACCGGCATAACCGGTTTAAATATATTTATTTCTTTAATAATTACTTTAAAGAATGAAGCTCAACAATAGAATTCCCAAATGAACTTGTCAACGACCGGAATTTTTCATTTACCACCAATGATTGTGAATGTCCATTGATAGTGATATTTCCACGGTCAACATACAATTCATACCTTGTAGTGTTAAGTAATCCTGCTGCTTCAAGTGCTTTAACAAGCTCAACTTTGCTTTGATCGAAATGTGGATCTTTGACAGACATTACTTTCGCAGATGTTGTAGCAACATCCTCATGATTTTTGATCCTGATATCCGCAAGAGTAGGAGCTATTACCAATGAAACTATACTCATAAGTTTTATCAGGATATTCATAGATGGTCCAGATGTATCTTTAAATGGATCACCAACCGTATCGCCTGTTACGGAAGCTTTATGTGGTTCAGATTTTTTATAGTACATCTGACCATTGATCTCCACACCTTTTTCAAATGATTTCTTTGCATTGTCCCATGCGCCACCTGCATTATTTTGGAACATTCCCATCAGGACACCAGTAACGGTTGCGCCTGCCAGAAAACCTCCGAGAGCTTCAGCTCCAAGTCCGGGCATAAAGCCAATGATCA
>JBDSDG010000105.1:0-11178 GCA_039920685.1 Ferruginibacter sp. | reverse complement strand
AATGCCGGTTATAGTTATGTATGGCAGCCGGGCAGTTTAGCGGGCGCAACAGTAAATGTTACACCGGCCACAACTACAACGTATACAGTTACGGCATCAGATAACACTGGCGGACCAAATACCGGTTGTGCTTTGAAGGGCAGTGTAACGGTTAGCGTTAATTCAGCTCCAACATCTCTAACGGTAACGCCTGGCAGTGTAACGCAGTGCGTAAATTCTGCTGCAAGCCTGTTAACCGCGAATGGCGGGATCCTTTCAAATGTTGCAGCGTTAAATGAAGACTTTAACAGCAGTACCAATAGCTGGACTGTCTCAAATACTTCCACGGGTGGGCCTTTTCCTGCAAATGCAGCGTGGACGTTAAGGCCAAATGGATATATCTACAACGGTTTTACTTTTAACAGCAATGATGCTACACAATTCTATTTGTCGAATAGCTTTTCACAGGGAACTGGTTCTATTACCAACACATACCTGAGATCTCCTGCGTTTAGCCTTTCGGGTTATACAACGGCAAACTTAAGCTTCTGGCATTATTACAGGTATAATTCCGGCGAGACTGCAACCGTAGAAGCCTCTACTGATAATACAAACTGGACCCCGGTAGCAGGTGGCACATATACATCCACACAAGGGTCTTCGAATGGGTTTGTGAATGCAAACCTCAATATGGATAGTTATGCGGGACAGCCTGTTGTTTACCTTCGTTTTGTAAACCAGGCAACGTGGGATTGGTGGTGGGCTGTAGACAATGTAAAAATTACGGGCAATGTTAATACAACCGTAACATGGACGCAGGCGCCTGCTTCACCAAATTCAATGTTCACAGATGCCAGTGCCAGTATTCCTTACATAACAGGAGCAGATGCCAATTCCATTTATGCATTTCCGGGAGTGACAACTGTTTTTACGGCAACTGCAACTAGTCCGATAGCAGGTAACTGTAAAAGTACAGCGACATCTACAATAACTGTAGTGCCTCCGGTTAGTGTTACGATATTAGCCTCTGCAAATCCTGCATGCCCTTCGGCAAATATCACATTTGCGGCCACTGTTGTTAATGGAGGTCCGAGCCCGACTTTCCAATGGCAGGTAAATGGTGCAAATGTAGGAAGCAACCTTTCAACGTATTCTAATAATTCATTGAATTCAGGAGATAAGGTCAATGTAATAGTGATTGGAAATGGTGTATGTACATTTGGAAATCCTGCCAGCAGCGATACTATTACCATGAGTGTGGCGCCGCCTTCTGGTGTGGGCCTATCTATTTCAGTGAGCCCGGGAAATGAAGTTTGTGCCGGAGCACCCGTAACCTTTACTGCTACACCTACAAATGGAGGGCTCAATCCCGTGTATCAGTGGAAAATAAATGGTGTGAACGCAGGAACAAACAGCCCTACGTTTGTAACCTCAACCCTTTCAAATGGAGACCCGGTTACTTGTGTTGTTACTTCGAATTCTCCTTGTATATCAGGCATACCCACAGCCGTGAGTAACCAAATACTCATGACAATAAATCAGCCGGGCCCTACTGCGGCGGTAATAGGGACAACCCTGGGAAGCAATACGGTTTGTACAGGTACCGAGGTAACGGTTAGGGCTACGCCTACGAATCAAGGACATGCTCCGACATATGAATTCTTCCTGAATAATATTTCACAGGGTGTGCAGGCAAGCAATGACTTTATATTTACACCTGTAAACGGCGACAAAGTAAAGGTCAGGCTTGTTTCAAATTATGCATGTCTTGTCGGTACTAATTCAGCCAATAGTAACACGATCACGATGACCGTACTTGCATCGGCTCCGGCAGATGTAACACTCGCTACCTCCGCAAGCCAATGTACAGGAACGCCAATAACGTTTACGGCTACTCCGTTTAATGGCGGAGTAGGGCCGAATTATGAATTTTTATTGAATGGCACATCTGTTCAAAATGGCACATCTAACACCTATGTACTACCGGTACCGGCTAATGGCAATACAGTACAGGTGATATTAACATCTACATTCGGATGTGCAACAAATAATCCTGCCAGTTCTGCGATCTTTACCGTTACACTCAATGCTGCACCTACAGCAAGTGTGGGAATTGACTGTCCATCGATAATGGGTGGATCAGGCCAGCAAGCCACCTTAACTGCAACAGCCACAGCCGGCAGTGGTACTATCCAAAGCTATCAATGGATATTGAACGGTACTACTAATGTTGGGACCAATAGCTCTACATATACTACAAATGTGGCTGGTTCATATACTGTAAAAATCACCAATTCCAACGGCTGTACGTTCACTACTTCTGCAACGCCAGTTGTGCTTACAGTAACAACCAGTGCACTTGCTGCAGGGACTTATGTGATCCCCGGCACTGCATGTAATGGATTTGATAAGATCTCAAGTGCTGTAAGCTACATCAATGCAAACGGTATCAGCGGTGCAGGTGGTATTATATTTAATATTGCACCCGGATATTCAGAAACAGCTCCCGTGGGTGGATATGCATTGACAGCAACTGGTACTGCAACAAATGGAATAACCTTCCAGCGTAACGGTTCTGGTAACAATCCCGTGATAACTGCGGGGTTGCAGGTTGCCGGATCAAATAACGACGGAATATTTAAGCTGCTCGGTAGTGATTATATAACAATCAAAAATTTAACCCTGCAGGAAAATGCCGGTAATACGGTTACGGCTACCGGTGGTACAAATACAATGACAGAATGGGCAGTTGCATTATTATCTGCAACTACGACTAATGGCCCATCTAATAATACCATTCAGAATGACAGCATTTCCCTCAATAAGTTATATCCCAATTCATTTGGAATTTACAGTAACCTTAGGCATAGTGCTGCAGCTGTGGGAACAAATGCTGACCTTACAAACAATACTGGTGGAATAAATAAAGTTTATAGCAATATTATAAGTAATGTGAACAATCCCGTTTTCTTTTTGGCGGGAGGTTCCATGAGTAATGGAAATGATATTGGAGGTGCAACTGCTGCAACTGCAAATATTATTACCGATTGGGGAAGTAATAATGCAACCAATTCGGGCAATTTATTATTTGGTGTTCCTGTTTCGATAACGGGGATCTTTGCTGCCAACCAAACTGGTCTTAATATCAGTTGGAATACATTGACCAATGCAACAGCTATTAATGCAGGAGTTGCAGGATTGTATGGTATACATACAGATTTTGTGAGTTCAAGCCCAACAGGAACCTTTATAAATTCGATTACAAATAACAGTGTCTTATTAAGCAATGCAGGATTAACAGGCACATTCGAGGCAATAAGTCAGGGAAATACCTTTGCCGGCGCAGCTGTCCCAGGATTTACATTGAACCTCAATAATAACATCACTAACGCTGTATTAAGCGGAGTTGGCTCTGCGAGCACCATTACCTGTATCGCTAATTATTTCCCTGTCGGCATCCTAAATATTTCTGATAACATTATTAAAGGCAATACTTCTACAGCCACTGCAGGCGGATTTAGTGGTATAGTAAACAGCGGTTCTGTAGCAACAACCATTACTATTAATAACAACCAGTTCGGTGATGCCACAACCGATGCAGTCACTTTCAGCGCTGCAACTAACGGTGCTGTGCAAGGTATTTCCAATACCGGTGCTGCCCCGGCAGCTGTTCTTTCTATGAACGGAAATTTATTTACGCGATTCGTCCATACTGTAACGGGGACAAGTGATCATGCATATTTATCGAACAGTGTACCGGTGGCAACACAAAACATTAATACAAATAATTTTACCGGTATCGCAACAAACAGCAATGGAACGCTCACGGGTATATCATCTGCACAATCCGGAACCAATAAAGTGATTAGCGGCAACGTGTTTTCTTCGATAACTAACGGGTTCGGAGCCATGTCGATGATAATTGCAAGCGGGGGTTCGAACTTATGTAATATCAATAACAATAACCTGGGAAACAATATTTCAAACAGTATTAGCGGTGCTGGTGATGTGACAGGTATAAGCCTTGTTTCATCCGGAACCGTAACCGTTACTTCCAATATTATTACCGGGCTTAGTGGCATTGGTAGCGCTAATTCTGTCATTACAGGTGTTTTGTCGAATGCTCCAACGGTAACGGTTACCAGCAATAGTATAAATAAGTTTTCGTCTCAGGGTACGGGTTCAGCAATTCATGGCATACAGGTAGTCTCCGGGAGCAACGTTAATGCAAGTCTTAATATGATCGATACACTCACAGTTACGGGTACTGGTAGTGTTTCGGTAAGCGGTATAACGGTGACTGGCGGCTCAGTGGTCAATATCCTCAAGAATAAGATATACACACTCTCTGCGCAAAATTCTACGGGCGGTTCTGGCTCATTGGTAAATGGGTTGCTTTTAACAGGAGGTACAACAATAACTGCCTACAATAATTTTGTCAGTGACCTGAAAGCTCCTGTTGCCAATACAACTGACGGAATCCGGGGAATCAGTGTTCCTTCCACAACTGTAAACAGTGTTTATAATATTTATTACAACAGTATATATTTAAATGCTTCCTCAACAGGAACAAATTTCGGTTCGTCAGCTCTTTTTCATTCCGGCAATGCTACTGCAACAACAGCAGTTCTCAATCTTAGAAATAATATCCTTGACAACGAATCTGTTGCTGCGGGTACAGGGTTAACAGTGGCATTAAGAAAGGGGGCTACGGAATTGAACAATTATGCAGGATCATCCAATAACAACTTATTTTTTGCAGGCTCATTGGCTGTTCCCGGCCCACTTTATTATGACGGCATAAACACTGAAACAACAATTTCAGGATTACAGGTTCGCCTTGCTGCAAGAGAATCTGCATCCATATCAGCACAGCCGATATTTGTGGGCGTGATTGACCTTCATCTCCTGACAACTGATAATTGCAGCATTGATGGCGGAGCCGCTCCGATCACAGGAATCACTGATGACATTGATGCAGATGTACGTAATACAGTTACACCGGATATAGGGGCCGATGAATTCAATGGCACAGGCGGAGGAATTGGGAACTGGAAAGGAGTCAACACAAATTGGATGGATCCGGTGAATTGGTGTAACCAGATACCTACTGCTACAACTGATGTCACGATACCGTCAGGAAAGCCTTTCTACCCAATTATTACAACGTCTACCCCCGTTTCAAAAAGTATTGCCATCTTATCAGGAGCAACAGTCACTATAACAGGAACGGGTAAACTAAGTATTTACGGAGCTATCAGCAACGCTGGTACTTTTGATGTAGCTGATGGCACTATCGAATTAGCCGGATCTACAGCACAGACAATTCCGGCTAATGCCTTCCAGAATAATGACCTGAAGAACCTTGTCATAAGCAATTCTGCAGCAGCACCATCCGTTTCACTTGCCGGGGCATTAAATATTTATGGTAAACTTTCTTTCACTGGAAATAATAAATCATTTGCAACAAATGGTAACATCACCCTAAAATCAAATGTTGCAGGAACAGCAAGTGTTGGCGACCTGACGAGCAATAATATTGCAAATAATAACAACCAGGTTACAGGAGATGTGACAGTTGAGCGTTTTATAAAAGCTAAACGTGCATGGAGGTTCCTTTCGGTTCCAACGTTGAATAACCTGCAAACGATTCATGAGGCATGGCAGGAAAACCAGGCTCCAAATGCGCCCACACCAGCGGGATTAGGAATACAGATCACGAGTAACCTGGCAGGCTGGTCAGCAGCCGGTTTTGACCTGCAATCGCCTGGTGGCCCATCAATGAAAACGTATGATCCTGCTTCCAATTCCTGGATCGGTATACCAACTACATTGGTTCCGTTTGAAACGGGGGCCGGTTATATGACATTTATCCGCGGAGATAGAACAGTAAATACATTCGGCCCGCCACCAACAGTTACAACTCTTCGGGATAAGGGCGCTTTAAAGACCTATGATTTTACAGCTCCGTCAATAGGAGCGGGGTTATTTGGTGCATTAGGAAATCCATATGCATCGGCTATCGATTTTACCAAGTTGACAAAAAATAACCTCCAGGATGTTTATTATATGTGGGATCCTCAAATGGGAACATATGGCGGATACGTAACCTTTGCAGGACCTGCGTACACCCCAACAACATCTATAAGTTATAATTCAGGGAATAATTTCATTGAATCAGGCCAGGCGTTTTTTGTCCATTCTTCCGGTTCTGCAGGATCTCTTACGTTCACTGAGAACAGTAAGGTTGATGGTAGTAACCTCGTGACCAGAATAAACGGGGCAAACAGCCAACTGCGTACAAACCTTTACGTTACCTCTGGTGCGGAGATACATTTGTATGATGCTGTTATAACAGAATTTGATGGTTCATATTCACGGAATGTAGATGTTCTTGATGCGCTCAAGTTGGTAAATTTCGGTGAGAACCTTGGCATGGTGCGGGATGGCAAGATACTTTCTGTAGAAAGGATGCCTGATATCATAAACACTGATACTATCTTTTACAACCTGGCGCAGCTGCGTGTTCAGAACTACCAGTTCGAATTTGTTGCAGAAAATCTTCAACCGGGATTGACAGGGTTCCTGGAGGACAGCTATCTCCAGACATCAACAGCCATTCCTATGGATGGAACCACTAAAATTAATTTTGCCGTAAATACCGAACTGGGTTCATACGCCTTAAACAGGTTCAGACTGGTATTTAAACTTATTGGTCCGGTACCGGTAACCTTTACTTCTATTAGGGCAAACAGGCAGGATCGCAACATAATTGTTCAGTGGAATGTGGACAACCAGCTGAATATAGATCACTACGATGTTGAAAGATCCGGAGATGGGGTCAATTTTACAAAGATCGAAGAACAAGCTGCTCACGGATACGGTTCTTCTACGGTTTCATATAGTTCCATTGACACAGACCCTTACCAGGGAGACAATTTTTACAGGATCCGCAGTACTGGCATAGGTAATGAAATAAAGTTCAGTGAAGTGGTTAAGGTTAATATGAATCGTCCAGTTGCCATATCAGTATTTCCCAACCCCGTGGCAGCGGATGGATTGTTATATATTAAGCTTGACAATAAACCTGCTGCCGTTTACCACGTTAAACTGGTCAATAGTGAAGGACAAACAATTTATAAAACGACGTTGAACCATGCTGGTGGAAATGGCATTTATATGGTAAAGCTGGGATCCCTTGTTGCCCATGGAAATTACATAATAACAATTGCTGATAAGGAACAAAAAGAGGATATAAAAATTGTTTATTAGAAAAAGCATTTATATTTCCACTTTCCAGCAACTTTATCGATTTATACCATGAAAGTGCTCCAGTTGTGTATTAATTAATTACCGGTTATTTCAGATTAATCAGTACTTTTACTAACCAAATGTTAATGATATTTCCTACCATGGATATCACTATCATTTATGTACTTCTCCGACCTTCAGAAAATAAATAACCGCACCACTACCGAATAACTTGTTTATTCAATCCTTTATTTTTTTAATTACCTGTGGGTAATACGACAGATCGTGTAAAACTAATTCTATACAATCGGTGCGGTATCCTGGTCTCAATATTTTATAAATACTAAAGAGTTGAACACTATGAATATAATTTACAAAGCAAAAATCCAATTCATAAGAAATATAAGGTCGTTCATTTTTTTTACCTTGATCTCTTTATTTTTCAGTGGGTCTTTAAGTGCCCAGGTATCACTTACAGCAACCGCAGGAACATTAAACGCTACATATTCTAATCTAAGGGAAGCTTTTGATGCGATCAATACAGGCTTGCATAATGGCGTGATAGTTATCAGCATCAATGCAAATACTATTGAAGGAACTTCACCAGTGGTGTTAAATAGCAATGATGCCGACCCTGCCAGCTATATATCAATATTGATCAGGCCAACCGTTAATGCTTTGAGCGTTACTGGCAACCCGGCACCGGGATTCGGAGTTATAGAATTGAATGGTGCTGATAATGTAACAATTGATGGAGACAATCCAAATACAGTAGGGATCAACCAGGATCTTACCATAAACAATACTGCCACAAATACTGCCGTTGGTAATTCATGTATCAGGATTGCAACTTCTGCAGTGGTATCCACGGCAAATGATAATACTATAAAAAATCTTATTCTGAACGGTAACGTTACTTCAGGAAATGCTCCAGCAATTGTTCTCACCAACACATCTTCCAATATTAGTTTTGGAATTTATTGTGGTGGAAATGGAGGTGCCCTGGCAACTGATGCTCCTTCAGCAATAACGTCGGAAACGGCCAACCCCGCTATCTCCGGAACCACCATTAACAACCTGAATATTTCCAACAATATCATCAACCAGTGTGGAAGGGGAATAGTTTTTAACGGAGCAATCTCAGGGGTTTCTTCCGGACTGATTTTTACAAATAATACCATTGGTGCTGCAGGTGTGCCAGGTTCTTATCCATTCTCAACTATTCAGTCGACAGTTTATGCAAAGGGTATTTACCTTGCGGGTGCTGATGCACTAACGGTAACGGGCAATACCATTCGCAATATTTTTTCTTATGTTAACACCAATATTTACGCAATTGAGCTTGCCAATGCGATCGGAGGGGGCAATGTGAATATTTCTAATAATATTATTTCCGGGATAGCCCACAATGCAGTTTCTGCAGGGGCTGTTGGTATTTTTATAAATGCCCTGGGCGGTCCTGTCACTCTTAATGCAAACTCCATTTCGAACATAACTCACCAAACTTCCGGGGTTGCCGTATCAGGGATCCAGGTAAATTCACCGGGAGGGGTTGCCTTTATTTCCGGGAATAATATTTCTAATGTAAAACAGCGCAACACATTCAGCTTTGGAGCGCATGGGATCAATCTTTCAGGAGCTGCGAGCGGTGCTGTCATTCAAAATAATTTTATCTATGATATTTTAAACACTGGCACTACTGCAACAGCAAGCAGTTTTGGTAATAACAGGAATGTTGACGGTATCTTACTCGCATCCGGTAGCAGCCATAAAGTCTACCACAATTCGATCAATCTATTTGGTGTAAGTACCGCCATCTTTACCAATTCAATAAATTGTATTGCGATCTCCGCATCCAGTCAAACAAGTATTGACATACGAAATAATATTTTAGCAAATACCGTAACCGGGGGTGCTGCAAACAATGTTCACACGGGCATTTTCCTTCCTTTCACTGCAACTGCATCAATGAATCTGACCCTTAACAACAATGCTTATTATGAAGGTAGCGTGGCAGGCCGTTCAGGTATTGCTTTTGGCGGAAATACCGTTTACAATTCTGCCAATTTATATACAGCCGCGTTTTTTGATCCTGCAACAACTGTCCCTGCTACTAATTGGAGGAGCTTTTCTACGTTACTCGGGGTAGCTTCGAATGATAATTCTTCCATTGCAAATACCGGAGCTGTACCTTTTGTGAGCCCAACCGATCTTCATATTCCAAGCAATGCTACTATCACACCATTAGAATCCGGCGGTGCGGTAGTTGGTGTACCTACCGATATTGATGGGGATACAAGGCCCGGTCCGGCAGGTTCTGTTAATGGAGGAGCAACTTTACCAGATATTGGCGCTGATGAATTTGACAGGGCACTTGATGATAAAGTACCACCTGTTATCACTTTCAATCAACCCACTACTTGTGGAATGGGAACCCGTACTATTATTGCTACCATTACTGATGCAAGCGGTGTACCTACCAATATTATAAATCCCGGGGGCTTACCTGTATTGTACTGGCGGGTGAATGCCGGTGCATGGAATGCTGCGGCCGCTACTTATCTGAGCCCCACCCAATACCAGTTCGTTTTTGATGGAGTAGCAACACTGGGCCAGGTTGTTGATTACTACATAGTAGCCCAGGACCTAGCTACAATTCCTAATATAATATCAAACCCGTCAATAGGTGCAGGTGGGTATTTACCTAATCCACCCACGGCAGGGACACCTCCAACTACTTTTTACAGTTATACTATCATAAATTCAATAGCTCCCGGAACATATTCTGTAGGGGTGGCAGGCTTTTATCCAACATTGACTGCTGCTATAAATGCTTATAACACATCGTGCCTGGGAGGGCCCATTGTATTCAATTTAATTGATGCGGGTTATTCCGCGTCTGAAACATTTCCAATAATCATCAATAGTAATGCAACCGCTAATGCTACCAATACATTAACCATAAAACCTAATGGAACGGCTACGATCAGCGGCAATAATGCAACTGCTCTTATCAAGTTTAATGGGGCGGATTATGTTACGATTGACGGATCAAACAATGGGACATCAACCAGGGATATGTCGATCATAAACAGCAATGCAGGCTCCCTTGTCACCGTTGTATGGATAGCATCAAACGCTGCAAATGGCGCAACTAATAACACGATAAAGAATTGCAACATAACTGGTAGCGGAAGCAGTACTTCCACGGGAGGTATCATTGCTGGAAGCGGTGTTACCGTTGGCAATACAGGCACTGCAGCGAATTCCAACAACACTATTACAAATAATAATTTCAAAGCTTTCCAGAATGGTATTTACATTAATGGCGTAACGACTGGTTTTGACCAGAACTGGCTTATTAATAATAATATTTTTGGCTCAACTGCTATTGCAAATGATAAGATGGGATTTCGTGGAGTGAGTGTGCAAGGTGTGCAGAATTTCACCATTTCCGGGAATACGATCAATGGAGTTGTTTGTGCTACCAATATTGTAAGTACGGTTACAGGTATATCGGTTTTTACAAATAGTTCAAACGGTACTATTTTCAATAACAGCATCAGCGATGTTAAGCAGACAAATGCCGGTGGCTATGGCGCGAATGGGATCTACCTTTCCTCCAGCAGCACTTCTGCTGCGGTTACTGTTTATAATAATTTCATCTGGGATATCGCCTCAATTGGGGGTACAGGTGTAACGCAAGGTGATAATGCTTTTGGCATAATGATAAATGGTGGGGGCGGCTATAATATTTATTACAATTCTGTGAGCATGAACACAACCACAGAAATCGCTACCAGCACCACAGCTGCCATTAATATAGCTTCGGGGATAACTACTGCAAATACACTTAACATCCGGAACAACATCTTTAGTAACACTAAAAATATTGGAACGGTTTACAGCATCTATTCGGCAGCAGCTGCCACAGTGTATGCGGCACTG
>JBDSDG010000104.1:0-11084 GCA_039920685.1 Ferruginibacter sp. | reverse complement strand
CAGTAACGGAGATGAACAGGATCGGCACGTCGGAAAATGGCGCCAGTCGCTGCTTCAGGTCTTTTTCATAATCACGTGCTGTATTAGTTCCTTTTTCTGCCAGGTCCCATTTATTTACAAGAACCACAACACCTTTTCCTTTTTTTACAACCAGAGAAAATATAGAAAGGTCCTGCGCTGTGATCCCTTTGCCTGCATCCAGCAAAAGCATACATACGTCAGCTTCATCCATTGCTTTGATGGCACGGATCACAGAATAAAATTCAAGGTCCTCATGAACTTTTGTTTTACGCCGTATACCCGCAGTATCTATCAGCATGAATTCTTTATTAAATAAATTGTAATGGGTATGTATTGTATCCCGTGTAGTTCCGGCAATATCGCTTACAATAGTTCTCTCCTGCCCAATCAAGGCATTAAGCAGGGAAGACTTGCCAACGTTCGGCTGTCCTATGATCGCGAACTTCGGAATTCCTTCAAAAGCAGCATTCTCATCGGTATTGTCTTTTGGTATCAGTGCAATGATCGCATCCAGTAATTCACCGGTGCCACTACCACTTATGGAAGATAAAAAGAAAATGTTCTCAAAACCGAGACTGTAGAATTCACTTGCCTCCAACAAGCGATTATGGTTATCTACTTTATTTACTACAAGAAAAACAGGTTTTGCACTTTTGCGAAGCATATCAGCCATTGCTTCATCAAGATTTGTTATGCCGGTAGATGCATCGACCATAAAAATAATTGCATTGGCTTCATCTATGGCTATATGAACCTGTGTGCGGATCTCTTTTTCGAATATATCCTGTCCCTGGGCTACAAATCCACCCGTATCGATCACATTAAAAGCATGACCGGACCACTCTGCCACTCCATATTGCCTGTCTCTTGTAACGCCGCTGATGTCATCCACAATTGCTTTTCGCTCTTCAAGCATCCGATTGAAAAATGTACTCTTGCCCACATTTGGCCTGCCTGTAATTGCTACTGTAAAACTCATTACTCTGATTAATATTTTAGATCTGTAATTAAAGATATCGGATACCAGATTCCGGAAACTAGATACTAGATACCGGATACTAGATACCAGATACCAGATAAATTTATATCAATACCTATAAGCTCCTAAACTCCTTGTTCTCTACTTCATTTTATCTATTACGTACTTCCTACTTCCTAATTCCTACTACCTCCTACCTAATAACCATACTCCTTCAGATGTGTCTCATTATCTCTCCACTTCGGCCGCACCTTGACGTATAATTCTAAAAAGACCTTGCTGCCTAAAAACTTTTCTATATCCATCCTTGCCAGCGTTCCTAATTGTTTTATCATCTTGCCTCCTTCACCTAATATGATTCCCTTTTGCGTATCCCGCTGTACAATAATGTCGGCAGTTATTTTGATCAATGTTGTCTTTTCTTTGAACTCCTGCACAAGGACCGCGGTATGGTAAGGAAGTTCTTCCTGGAATAATTGAAATATTTTTTCCCTGATCAATTCGCTTACAAAAAATTTAGTAGGCATATCACTCAGGTCATCACCTTCATAGAATGGATGACCTTCGGGCAGGTAATGGAGAATGCGTTCCAGCAAAACATCTATTCCTTTGTTCTTTAAAGCGGAAATGACAATTACTTCTTTACAATAAGGCTGTTCCTCGTAAAATGCCTTTGCCGATTCTAACGCAGAAGCATCTTTTACTGCATCTGATTTGTTCAATATTAGCAGTGCAGGTGCTTTTAGTTTTAGTGATGAGAATATTTCAGCGCTTTCTTTTACATCCTCTCTTGCGTCTGCAATTAATAATCCTACATCTGCATCCTCCAGGCTGCCCTTCACAGCTTGCATCATTTTTTCATGAAGCTTATACTTCGGTTCAATGATTCCCGGGGTGTCTGAAAAAATGATCTGGTAATTTTCATTTGTCAAAATAGCCTTGATCCTATGCCTGGTAGTCTGCACCTTGTGTGACACGATCGCCAGCTTTTCTCCCATTAAGGCATTCAGTAAAGTACTTTTCCCGGCATTTGGCTTTCCAAAAATATTTACAAATCCTGCTTTCATATCACTTTATAGGCCGCAAAACTATCTTATTTTGCTGGTAAACCGGGTTTAACTCAGAAGTATAAATGGTTTCTCTGAACGCATCAGACAAAAAAACCGCCTCATGTTCATGAGACGGCTTCCTCTTATTATAAATTTATTATTGCTTCGTGAAGTAGATCTTATAAGTTGCTCCACCAAGATCATCAGAAACCACAAAGGTTGTACAATCCCATGAAGATATGGTCTTACCTGAAAAATCATAGGTACCGCCTGTTGAAGTCAGCGTTAATTTACCATCAACTACATCCCAAACTCCCGTTCCGCTATCTGAACAAGTTCCACTTTCAGTGTAAGTAAGGGTTTTATCTGATTTTAGGATATAGATACCATTTCTTTCACAGTCAGTCAACCAGCTAGTAGTTACATCCTGGTCAGGAATACCCGTAGCAACAATAACTGCCTTAGTGATCTTGTATGTTGCTGCAATACCAGCTACACTTTTCTCACAATTATTGTTATTATTATCGTCTTTCTTACAAGAAGCTAAAGAAGCAAGCACACATACGGCCAAGATCAATTTTTTCATAATTTGATTGTTTTGTTTTTAAATAATTTTAAGGGGCCCGAAAATACACCCTCTTTTGTAAAAACTTAGATTTTAGATACTATATTTTGCTTTTAAATATAAAATTAACGCTGTTGTATATAGAATGGAGAAGGTTATTAACAATAATTATTAAACTTTAATGCGTTAAATTGAAAAAGGCTTGATAATTCAAGCCTTTGTTGCGAAGAGAAGGATCGAACTTCTGACCTTCGGGTTATGAGCCCGACGAGCTACCGCTGCTCTACTTCGCGATGCAAAAATAAGAGATTAAGCTTTGGCAGCCAAAACTTATATTTAGGAACTCAAAAAAATAACCTCATTAATGAAAGATTTCAGGATCTCTTTTATTTTCTGGATCACCCTGTTTGTTGGATGTAAATCCGATATCAAACAACAAGATGATAAAATATACAGCAGGCATTTACAAAGGCATGTTAAACTGACCATTATTTCAACCTCGGTCCCTAACGACAGATCTGAGCTAAATTTATTACTACTGAATGATGGCCAGGATATTGAAAAATTTCATGTTAAGGATATACTCGATAGCCTGGTTAATAAGAAACTGATCCGGCCATTGATCATTGTTGCAATTCATGCAGGTGAAAGAATGCAGGAATATGGCGTCTCGGATATACCTGATTATAATAACAATGGAAACAAGGCATCCAAGTATGCAATGTTCATAGATAATGAACTGATCCCATTTGCAAAAAAGAAGGCAGGCACGAGGAAATTTAAATCGATCGTAATTGCTGGTTCATCACTGGGTGGATTATCCGCATTTGATATAGCCTGGGATCATGCCGATAAAATAGATAAGGTTGGAATCTTTTCAGGATCATTCTGGTGGAGAGATAAAGATGCATCGGCTCCAGCATACAATGACAGTATCAATAGGATCATGTTAGGCAAGATCCGGTCGTCCAGGAAAAAGCCTCATCTTCAATATTGGTTCTATGCCGGTGGAAAGGAAGAGACAGGCGATAGGGATAAGGATGGGATCATTGATGTGATCGATGATACCAGGGATCTGGTTACGATCATTAAAAATAAAAATGTATGCGCCCCGGATGATATAGTTTATACCGAAGATCCCCAAGGCATTCACGATTATATTTCCTGGAAAAAACAATTACCAGATTTCCTGGTGTGGGCATTTAAATGATCATGACCTGTTCTTCTTAGAAACAGAGCTTGCACCACTGCTCTTCAATTCTTTAATAACCGCCTCGCCTTTATAAAAAATATTGCTTGCACCAGATGCATTTGCATTCAACTCTTTATTTACAGTGATATTTATGTCGGAAGCACCAGAAGCTTTTGCAGTGCATACATCTGTAGAAAGCTCGAATCCTTTTACATCACTGGCTCCGCTGCTTTCTATTGTAACAGTGGAAGCTGTGCCGCTGATCTTTACATCTGATGCACCACTTAGATCTAATGTTAGTGATGTAACAGCGAGCATTCCATTGAAATCACTTGCCCCGGATAATTTCACCACGAAATTTGTGGTCCTGATCTCGCCGGCAACCTTTATATCCGAAGCTCCTGATGCCTCGAGTCTTTCAATATTTCGGAATGAAATATATGCTTTCATTTTCCTGTTCCTGTTGTTCCAGTGTTTATTCCCATCATAATAAATTTTCAAGACGTTATTTTCTATAATAGACTTTATACCTTCTTTAAATTTTTCTTCCGACGCACTTATAGCCAACACCTCATTATCTGATTGTGATAAGTATACATCAATTCCGTCAGAAACAACTATTGCATTAAAACTTCCTGAAAGCTGCCGCATTTCGGCGTTTGGATCAACTACAAATTCTTTCTGCGCATACACTCCAGAACAGAATAATAAAGTATAAAATAAAATAATTGCTGATCTCATAACTGGTAATTGAGCCAGGAAAAATTAAATCTTTTTAACGGTCCCACCACTACTTATATCTATATCTTTAATCACAGCCGAGCCCTTATAGTGGATCCCACCTCCACTATTTGCACGTGCCGACAATTCCTTCTGTACTGAAATGCGGATACTTGCACCACTCGTGGCTTTTGCCTCACAATATTCCGCAGCAAAATCATAGCCTTTAAAAGTTGCGCCACTGCTTGCTCCGATCGTAAATTTTGCAGCTTTGCCGGATATATTCATGATAGACCCACTGCTTTGCTCTACAGTAATGTCCTTTCCTTCGATCTGCCCATTAAAATTCGCACCACTTGAAAAATTAATATTAAGATCATCCACCTTAAATGGGCTGGCAACATTTACATCAGCGCCTCCTGCACCGGTAAGGTTGTCAAGTTTTATAAAAGAAACATACGCCTTTAGCTTTCTCTTGTTGTTATCACTCCAGTTAATTCCATTATTGTCATAATAGATCTTCAATAAACCATTTTCAACAATTGTTTTAAATCGCTCATCATATTTTTCATCGCTGGAACTTACTGCAATAGATTCCTGCGATCCTTGCGTAAGATAAAGTTCAATTCCATCAGTAACGCTTATGGCAGAAAATGTCCCGTTTAATGACCTGGTTTTTGCATTCGGATCATTAAAAGTCGTTGTTTCCTGGGCAAATGTGGCGGTTGTAAATGCTGTAAGTAGAATGACCAGTAAAAATTTCATGGCTGTAATTTTTTCAATACTACGCAGAAAGATCATTTATGTTACAGGCGAGCAAATAAAAGTTTCACAATATTCGGATTAAGATAATAAATTTGCATACTGTTCTTATTCTTATCGCCAGAATTTCCGGGGTGCTTTCTTTGAAGGCTGAGATAATACCCGTTTAACCTGCACAGGATAATGCCTGCGAAGGGAGCTCAACTTCTACCGGATGTACCCGGATCTTCGGCACAAATTATTTATCATGAAGCTTTCAACAGGGATGTTATTATGTTTTCTGCCGGGAATATGTGTGGCACAACAAGATCCAATCATACGGGATACAACTTTATTACAGCCAGTGGAAATATTTTCAGTACGGGCATCTGATAAAATGCCAGTAACAAAAACGACACTTTCAGAAAGTGACATAGCAAAAAATAATATTGGTCAAGACCTTCCATTCATCCTCGATCAAACACCGTCAGTTGTTGTGAATTCTGATGCAGGTAACGGGATAGGCTATACAGGTATCCGAATCCGTGGTTCAGACGCCAGCCGGGTAAATGTAACATTGAATGGAATTCCATACAATGATGCAGAAAGCCAGGGAACTTTTTTTGTAGATCTTCCTGATATTGCATCCTCTGCACAAAGTATACAAGTTCAAAGAGGAGTTGGTACTTCATCAAACGGTGCAGGTTCTTTCGGTGGGGCCATTAACATCAGCACAAATGAGGTCAATACAAAACGAAAGGTGGATTTTAGCAGTGCGATCGGATCATACAATTCTTTCAAAAATACGCTTCAGTATAATACTGGATTAATAGCAAAACATTTTACAGCTGATGCAAGGCTGAGTGACATTCGCAGCGATGGCTATATAGAAAGGGCTTCAACCCGGTTAAGATCATTTTTTGCAAGCCTTGCATATACAAATAACAACAATTCTATCAGGATAAACATATTTTCAGGAAAGGAAAAAACGTACCAGGCATGGAATGGTGTTGATGAGAAAATGTTACTGATCAACAGGAGATATAATTCGGCAGGGACAGAGAAGGCAGGTGAACCATATTCCAATGAGACCGACAACTATGTTCAAACACATTACCAGCTTTTTTACAATCACAAATTCAATAAATACCTGAAGGCAAATGTTGCGGCATTTTTAACCCGCGGCAAAGGTTATTATGAGCAATTTAAGTCAGCACAATTGCTTGCCGGTTACGGTTTGCCTTCTTATATACATAATTCAACTGTAGTAGATACAGTGGATCTTGTCAGGAGGCTTTGGCTTGATAATTATCTGTATGGATCCATTTTTTCCTTGCAATACCAGAAGCAACATACCGGGATCATTATTGGCGGCAGCTGGAATAATTACGATGGTAAGCATTATGGAAATATAATTTGGGCCAATATACAGGATGCTGTACCAGCAAATTATAGGTGGTATGATCTGACTGCATACAAGAAGGATCTTTCAATGTATGCTAAATGGTCTCAGCAGATCTGTCGCAACTGGCAAATATTTGTTGATCTTCAACTAAGAAATGTTAACTATGAAATCAATGGCTTTAAGGACAATCCGGGGCTTATCTTAAAAAATAACTACTTGTTCTTTAATCCAAAGGCGGGCATCACCTATACTAATGAAAAGATTCAAGCTTATATATCTTATGGCAGGGCATCTAAGGAACCAAACAGGGAAGATTTTGAATCAGGTGTAAACGCTGCCCCTAAAGCGGAGGTAATGAACGATATTGAATTGGGAGTTGAACACAAGTACGCAAACAGCAGTTTTGGTGTGAATGCATATTACATGAGCTACCAGGATCAGTTGGTACTTACCGGGAAGATCAACGATGTAGGAGCATATACAAGAATAAATATTCCAAAAAGTTACCGGCTTGGTGTTGAATTGCGGGGAAGAAAGGTTTTTAATAAATGGATCTCTGTGAATGGGAATTTTACGGTCAGCACAAACAAAATAAAAAATTATACGGAATATATTGATGACTTTGATAACGGCGGACAGCAAACGAAATTTTATAAAAGGACAAGCATTGCATTTTCACCAACCGCGATCGGTTTTGCATCTATCAATGTATTCCCCCTTAAAAACATGGAGGTTGATCTTACCGGTAAATATGTAGGAAGACAATACCTGGATAATACAACTCAGAGATCAAGAAGCCTGGATCCATATTTTGTAGCAGATACACGTATCAGTTATATTATAAGAACCAGTAAATTCACGATAGAGCTATTTGGAAAGGTAAACAACCTGCTATCTAAAAAATATGAACCAAACGGCTATACATTCAGCTATATATATGGCGGGGAATTAAATACTGAGAACTATTATTTCCCAATGGCAACTATCAATGTGATGGCGGGATTAAATATTAAATTGTAAGATTTCATTTATGATTTAAATATTTCCTGCCATTCGAGCATGCCGCCGGTGAGGTTCTTCACATTTGTAAAACCAAAGGTTTCCAGCATGAGGCTGGCCTGCATACTTCTATTCCCACTACGGCAATAACATATCACTTCTTCTTTTTTCAGATCTTCAATTTCGTCGGTCTGCATAGACATGATATGCCCAAGAGGTAATAGCTTTCCGCCAATGTTAAACTGGGAATGCTCATCGGGTTCTCTCACATCCAGCAGGTAAATATTTTCACGCCTGTCTAATTTGTCTTTTAATTCTGTACATGTTATAGTTTGCATTGCAGTAAAAATTTATAGCCCTATAGATTTAGGTTTGATTGAATCCTCCAATGACCTCATAACCGGGCTGATCCATATATCCATCAGTTGCCCAGACTGAATAAACACAGGTTGCATATTGTCAGTAAGCTTTGGAGGTTTTTGCTTATAAACAAAAGCGGCGGAGGTATCAGTTATTCCTAGATCCGGTATGATAGCGCCGAGCATGATACCATTTGCTTCCAGGACCGTCCTTGCTTCAGCAACTGTGAGCCCGATCAGGGACGGGACCATCATCCGCTGCTCCGTTAAACCACCGGCTATCACAAGGTCGATACTACTTCCCCACGGAACTTTTGTACCGAAAGTGACCTTATGACCGTCATATGATTGTTCAAGAATAGAACCTCTCATAAAATCCGGTTTATAAGTTGTGTCGCCTAATTTTAAATGACTTCTTTTCAGGATGATTATCCCATAGTTCAAGGTTTTACCTTCAAGGGAAGGCATATCAACAAGCGGCAGCGTAAAACGGTTTACAGTAAGAAAAACGGTGCGGTTAATTTTAACTGTGCCGTTCGGGTCAGGGAGCTGCTTCAACACAATACCCATGTCAGCTGTATCAGTGTAAACTGAATCCTGGATCACAACCTCAAATCCCTTGGCTTCTAAAAACTTTATGGCCTCAGTTGTTTGTTTGCCAATTACCGAAGGGACTATCAGGTGCTGCCCGTGCTTTGTGATCACTCCGAGAAATTGAAGAAATATGAATATGACGAGGAACACAAGCAAAAGAGCGGCTAAGATATTAACCCATAAAGGCCTGTTGGTAAGAAATTTAAACACTGATAACAGATTTCGTTACAAGATACAATGTACAATCAATTAAATGCCAGCTATGCAAAACATTCGTTTATTAATGCAGAATAAAATTCTTTCAATGACCAGCCCATGGCGATCACTTGCTGCGGTACTATGCTTGCTTCGCTTTGGCCAGGAACCGTATTGATCTCTAATAAAAATGGATTCCCGGACTTCTCGTCATAAATAAAATCAATTCGCACAATTCCCCTGCAGTTAAAAACCTCGTATGCTTTCTTCGCCTCTGACCTCACCATATTAGCAATTGATTCTTCCACATCAGCCGGTGTGATCTCATCGCTTGCGCCTTCGTATTTCGCTTCAAAGTCAAAGAATTCATTTTTTGAAATGATCTCAGTGATCGGTAATGTAATGATCTCTCCCTTTGATCTGAAGACACCAATTGTGAATTCTCTTCCTTTTATAAATTCTTCCACCAACACCTGGTCATCTTCCCGAAATGCTTTAAATAATGCTGCATCTAATTCATTCGGCTCTTTTACTTTACTCATTCCTAAGCTGCTTCCACCATTATTTGGTTTTATAAATAAGGGAAGCTCTAATTTCTGCAATATTTGTTCCGATGTAACCGCACTGTTTTTGAAAAGATGTAATGACCTGGCAACATGCATTCCCGCAAATGATGCCACAGCAACTGTATATCGTTTATTAAAGGTGAGTGCGGAAGATGCGGCGTCGCACGATGTGTAAGGTATTTTGAGGCAATCTAAATATCCCTGGAGCTTTCCGTCTTCTCCGGGTGTGCCGTGAAGCCCGACCAAAACGGCGTCAAAAATAATTTTTTGCCCATTCCTGTTGATCGAAAAATCATTTTTATCAACAGGGATCTTTTCAACACCATTTATGTAATACCACCCTGAAGGATTGATATCAACCAGGTAACAATCCCATTTACCTGTATCAATATTTTTTTGAATTGATTCAGCGCTTTTATAAGAGATCACTGATTCCCCGGAATAACCTCCGGTGACCAGGGCGATTTTTTTCTTTATCATTATGGGATATTATGCACGCAAAGAAACAAAATACTTCTCTACACTTTAATGGATGATAAAAAATTTATGGTTCAGGTTGCTCTATTCCTTCTCCTATTCCCTCATTGCCTGAATCAAGCACGAATTTCCACTTGCCATCCTTTTGTCTTTTCCAGATGCTTGTATATGTACCGTATATCGTTGTGTCTTTCGACTTTTGCTTCATTGCATAAATTCCATAAGTATATCCAAGATCACCGGAACCTGAGATCACCGCATCGTTTGGTTGCCAAGTGAGCGTATAGCCAGTATCATTTAGCTGTATAAGGTAATCAATTGCATTTGCGCCGATAATGGGAATTTCCCCGGGCCTGAGCAAAACACCGTTGCTGTCAATGTATTCGATGAATGCGTTCTTCATTCCCTTTTCCTCACTCATTTTAGAGAATGCCTGGTCTACCTGGATCAATTCTTTTTTATCCGGGGATTTTTGCTCAACAATTTTATTTTTACAGGAAGCGATTGCGATCAAAAAAACGAAGGACAAAGTATAATTGATAATGCGTTTTTTAGTGAAAGAAATACAATTATTGCTAGTTGGATCCTGAACCATTTTCATACATATTTTTAGATCAGCAAGATAATAAATTTAAACCGGCAGGGGCGGTAACAAAAAGGCGAAAGTATTGTAAAAATACCCTCGCCAGTTGAACAGGAAATATGACCTGCTTAATAAGCCATTTGGCTTTGAGAAAAATATTAAATATGCAGTCGCGTTTTTTTATCCATTAGCTGATCTACTGTTTCACGATAGTCTTCATCCGGAACACAACAATCAACAGGGCAAACAGCTGCACATTGCGGCTCCTCATGAAAACCCTGGCACTCTGTACATTTGTTAGGCACGATGTAATAAATATCCGTTGAAATTGGTGCATTTCTTTTTTCAGCATCCATCGTACTGCCGTCAAGCAATGTTACCTCTCCTTTCACCGTAGTGCCATCAGTAAACGCCCACTCCACACCACCTTCGTAAATGGCATTATTTGGACACTCCGGTTCACACGCCCCGCAATTAATACATTCATCTGTAATTTTTATCGCCATTGTCAATTATTTTAAGCTTTAGCAAGCTGCAAATTATTTGCGAATTTTGCCTGCATTTATTCGTACAAATATATAACACATATATATAACACATAATTATTCAGCAGATGAATTTAGACGAAAGAATTGATTT
>JBDSDG010000103.1:0-7364 GCA_039920685.1 Ferruginibacter sp. | reverse complement strand
ACATGGCTAAGAACTTATTGATAGTAGAGTCGCCTGCAAAGGCCAAGACAATTGAAGCCATCCTCGGGAAAGATTTCGAGGTGAAAAGTTGTTATGGCCATATACGTGACCTTGAGAAGAATGATATGGGAATTGATATCAATAACAACTTTACTCCTAAATATATTATTCCCGCTGAAAAAGAAAGGGTTGTAAAAGAATTAAGAAGCATTGCTAAAAAATCCGGCGAGGTCTGGCTCGCTTCGGATGAGGACCGTGAAGGGGAAAGTATCAGCTGGCACCTGGCAGAAGTTTTGAACCTGGATCCAAAAACCACCAAACGAATCGTTTTTCATGAGATCACTAAGCCGGCAATTGAGAAAGCCGTGCAAAATCCGCGGACCATTAATATGGATCTTGTTAATGCGCAACAGGCTCGCCGGATCCTTGACCGGATCGTAGGATTTGAGCTAAGTCCTGTATTGTGGCGCAAGATCGGTCAACAAGGGGGTTTAAGCGCCGGCCGTGTACAAAGTGTTGCAGTAAAGCTGATCGCAGAAAAAGAAAGAGAGATCAACCAGTTCACCGCGATTGGAAGCTTTAAAGTTGAAGCATTGCTGGCTGCAACAGATCTAAATAATAAAACCGTTTCTTTTAAAGCAGAAGGTGGCAGGTATAACGAATCGGATGCTGCCGAGAAGTTTCTGCAAAATTGTATCGGGGCAAAATATACTGTTAGGGATATCCAGGTAAAGCCGGGGAAACGCACGCCTGCTGCGCCCTTCACTACTTCAACATTGCAACAGGAAGCGAGCCGTAAACTTGGCTATGGCGTTAGTAAAACGATGTTGTTGGCACAACGTCTTTATGAAAACGGTAAGATAACTTATATGCGTACTGATAGTGTTAGCCTTGGCGAAACTGCTATGGATAGCATTAAAGAAACCATCAATAAAAGCTTTGGCAATAAATACCTGCAGGTTAGAAAATACAAGAATAAAAATGAAAGCGCACAGGAAGCGCATGAGGCTATTCGGCCTACATACATGGAAAATAGTTCTGTGGATGACCCGGAGCTAAACCGGCTATACGAGCTGATCTGGAAGCGAACCATCGCAAGCCAGATGAGTGATGCCGAACTGGAAAAAACAATCGCGAAGATCAATATCAGTACAAACAATGAAGAATTGACTGCTAGTGGCGAAGTGTTGAAATTTGACGGATTTTTAAAGGTCTACCTGGAAAGCACAGACGAAGATGAAATGCCGGAAAATGATGACGAAAGCCGTTTGCCAAATTTAAACGTTGCACAAGAACTTGCATTCCGTCAAATGACAGCCACCGAAAAATTTACAAAACATTCGGCACGGTATACAGAAGCTTCACTTGTAAAAAAACTTGAAGAGCTGGGTATTGGAAGGCCGAGCACCTACGCTCCTACTATTTCAACGATTGTTAAGCGTAATTATGTTGAGAAAAAAGATAAGGAGGCATTGAAAAGAAGTTTCAGGATCCTGAAACTGGAAAATGACACTATACAAAAAGTAACTGAAGTTGAAAATACCGGTGCTGAAAAGTCAAAGCTCTTCCCTACTGATCTTGGATTGGTGGTTACTGATTTTTTGAATTTGCATTTTACCAAGGTGATGGATTATTCTTTTACCGCAAATATTGAAAAGGAATTTGATGAGATCGCCGATGGTAAAATGGTATGGAATAAAATGGTAAGTGATTTTTATACGCCATTTCACAACGGTGTTGAGCATACCCTGGAAACTGCTGAAAGAGCGGTTGGTGAGCGGGCACTTGGAGAGGATCCGGCTACCGGCAAACCGATCATTGCAAGAATGGGAAGATATGGCCCTATGGTTCAGATAGGTGCCCAGGCAGATGAGGAAAAGCCACGTTTCGCAAAATTAAAAGCAACGCAAAGTATAGAAACGATCAAGTTGGAAGAAGCTCTCGAGCTTTTTAAATTGCCCTTAACGCTGGGTGAATATGAAGGTTCTGAGGTATCCGTTAATATCGGGAGGTTTGGTCCGTACGTAAAGTTTGGGGAGCAGTTCATCTCTATTCCAAAAGGTGAGGAATTATTGGAAATTGATTTAAAAAGGGCTGTTGAGATCATTACTGCAAAACAGGTTGAAGATGCCCCGATAGGATATTATGATGAAAAGCCGATCACAAAAGGGAAAGGCCGTTTTGGCCCTTTCATCAAGTGGAATGACCTCTTCATTAATGTACCCAGGGCTTATGATTTTGATACACTCACACAAAAGGATTGCAATGAATTGATTGCAAAAAAAGTTGAAAAGGAAGCGAATCGCTATATAAGGCAATGGCCGGAAGAAAAAATATCCATTGAAAATGGCCGCTGGGGCCCATTCATACGGGTAGGAAAAAAGATGCTTAAGCTCACGGTCGGGCCTAATGGTAAATATACTGCGGATGAATTGGCTGCGATCGGGTTGGAAGATGTGAAGAAAATGATCCTTGCCCAGGATCCCAAGGCATTTGATAAAAAAGGGGGCAAAAATGGCGCAGCTAAAAGAGCAACTAAAAGATCTCCGGCGAAGAAAAAAGCGTAAAGAATTGCGGCATGGTATCGCTCAAATACTCAATATCAAAAGAAGATTACATAAACTACTATGCATATGTAGTATGGGACGCGCCTGACAATAGAAAAAAACGTCTTTGGTATTATGTGAAACAGCTGATACCGATCTTACTATTTTTATTTGCATTTTATTATACAGGCATCTTTGAGCGCAACAGCAAATTCATTTTATTGATCCTGGGATTTATTTTTCTTACTTCTGCACTTTCATTATTTGGCGTTCGTTCAAATACCATTAAACAGGCGAAGAAAATAACAGATGATCCGGGAAATAGTTCTATTTTTTTGGAGCGGTCTTTGTTTATTTCAGAATCAGGCATCATCGCAAAAGATGCATTGATCGAAATAAAATATCAATGGGAGGCATTTATCAAGAAACAGGAAAGCAGGGAATATTATTTTTTATTTACAAGTTCCATTCATGCCATTATAATTCCGAAGAGAATTTTTCACAATGACGTTGAAAGGAAACAGCTGGAAAAATTATTATCACAATACCTAAGTTTCGATGCTGAGATCGGGCCCCTTTTAAACAGTTAATAACTATATGTGGAAAATATAGTTACCTTCTTTGTTTGCTCTTTGCGATATTGAACCACAATTTAATTTAATTACTTGTTAGAAGATAAAGAAATAGCGGCCTTGCTGCACCTTATTGATGACCCGGATGAGGATGTTTACAATACAGTAAGCGACAAGATCATTTCGCTTGGGAAAGCAATTATTCCCAACCTGGAAAATCTATGGGAAACCATTAGCAATGAGGACACACAGGAAAGGATCGAGTTGCTGATCCACAGGTTGCACTTAAGAGACCTTACTGCTGAATTCGTTGCCTGGAGAGACGGTGAAGCGAACCTACTGGAAGGAGCGATCCTTGTTTCAAAATATCATTACCCTGATATGCAGCCTGCACTGATCATGCAGGATATCGAAAAACTGCGCCGCAATATGTGGCTCGAGCTCAATAACTACCTCACTCCTATCGAGAAAATAAATGTACTTAACAGTATTTTCTATAACTATTATAAACAAACCGGTGTTGAGATAAGCTACGATTCTCCTGATCCATTTCTTATCAATAAAACGTTGGAAAGTAAAAAAGGAAATGCGATCAGTAATGGCATACTGTTGATCGTATTGTGTGAATTACTCGATATCCCGGTTAAAGCCATCAATATTCCCCGCCAGTTCATCCTGGGATATTTTGATGAACACTTTGAGGCTTTGAACCCCGTTGGACATTCATCCGAAAAAATAAATTTTTATATAGATCCGCTTAACGGGCAAATGTATTCTCACAAAGACATAGAGAATTATTTTAAAAAACTTTCAGTACCTCCGGTCACATCTTATTTCAGGCCGATAAGCAACAAAGGTATAATTCAATTCCTGTTAGAAGAAGTAAGCAAGTGTTACGACAATGACAGGAACCAATATAAGATGAATGAGTTGCTGGCACTGATGAATTTGTTGGATGGTTGAAAGGTTGGATGGGGCTAAAGTTAAGATAACGCATAAACCTTTAACGATATTAAACCTTTAACGACATTAAATGTTCTCATGATCTCCTGGGAAGACTTTAAAAAAATTGACATTCGTGTTGGAACCATAATTGAAGCAACGGACTTTCCGAAAGCGCGCAAGCCCTCTTACCAATTGAAGATAGATTTTGGAATTGTGGGAATAAAGAAGTCTTCTGCACAACTAACAGCCTTGTATACGATTGAATCATTGATCGGCCGGCAGGTTATAGCAGTTACAAATTTTCCAGTAAAACAGGTTGCAAATTTTTTTAGCGAATGCCTTGTGCTTGGTGTGTACAATAATAATGGAGATGTTGTATTATTGCAGCCATCCCATACTGTTAGTAATGGAGATAAGATCGGCTAGTCAGCAGCAAATTGTTCAAAGTAATTTCCAAGCTTTTTAAAGTTCTGCTTGTTAAGCGAAAAGAAATTATTCCTCCCTTCCTTTCTACATTCGATCAATAAACTTTCAGCCAATAACTTTATATGATGCGAACATGTGGGTTGTGATAAGCCCGTTAATGACACTACATCACAACATCGCAAAGGGCCCTTTTGCAGGATCTCCTTCAATATGCTCATCCTGTATGGGTCTGCAATAGCAGCCAAGGCTTTTTCATAAAAGGCGGTATCGTTTTGCCTGGATGTCTGCATTTGCTGCAAATATATAAGGAAGGTGCAACAAAAACTATTTTGTATTTTTATTGTTACAGATGGAAGAATCTATACATTATAACAGTCCACTTGGCCTTTTGCAGATCAAGTGTAATGGCACAGGAATCACTGAAGTTAGCTTTGTAAATAAGAATGGGAAACAACTAATTAAAGAGGATGAAATAGTTTTTGAAGAACCATCATCTCCTGTTTTAAAAAACTGTGTCTGCCAGCTGGATGATTATTTTTCAGGTAAATTATTTGATTTTGATATTGAATTAGCTCAGGCTGGAACGGCCTTTCAGCACCAGGTCTGGAACGAATTGAAAGCGATCCCATACGGAAGAACAGAAAGTTATTTATTGCTGAGTAAAAAGATAGGTAATATTAAAGCGATCCGTGCCGTTGGTACTGCAAACGGTAAGAACAATATTGCGATCATTGTGCCCTGCCACAGGGTGATCGGAAGTAACGGTGACCTTGTTGGTTATGGTGGGGACCTGTGGAGAAAAAAATGGCTTCTGGACCATGAAGGAAAATTTGCCAATGGAGTTCAAATGCTTTTTTGAAAAGCACCGATGACACTATATATAAATTTTGTGGATGATTATATTTAAACCATTTTTATGTTTCGTTACTTGCTTTTTTCCATCATTGTTTTCACAATTCATATAGGTTATAGCTCTTGTAACGGATCAAATAAAAGTGATTCGGTTGTTGCAGTCAATAGCGACGCAGCTGCATTGGCTAAAAAGTATAACCTTGATAAGATCAGGCTTCCGCCTGGTTTTCACATAAGTGTATATGCCGAAGTACCTAACGCAAGAAGCCTTTCGCTTTCCCCTGCGGGAATTATTTATGTAGGTAACAGGGATGGAAATAAAGTATTCGCTGTAGTTGACGAAAATAAAGATGGAAAAGCTGATAAGGTATATACAGTTGCTTCCGGTTTAAATTCACCAAATGGCGTGGCGTTTAAAGATGGGAACTTATATATCGCCACCATATCATCTGTTTTGCGGTTGGATAATATAGAAACACGATTATCAAATCCTCCAATGCCGGTTGTTGTGTTTGACAAATTTCCAACTGATAAACATCATGGATGGAAATTCATAGCCTTTGGTCCCGATGGTAAATTATACGTTCCTGTTGGTGCACCCTGTAATGTCTGTGAAAAACAAAATCCTGTTTATGCATCTATAACCAGGCTTAACACCGATGGTTCAGGCATGGAAGTATTTGCAAAAGGAATACGAAATACTGTAGGCTTTGCCTGGCACCCTTTTACTAAGCAATTGTGGTTTACAGAAAATGGAAGAGACAATATGGGAAATGATATTCCTGCGGATGAATTAAATGTTGCTGCCATGCCAGGAATGCATTTCGGTTTTCCTTATTGTCACCAGGGTAATACACTTGACCCGGAATTTGGAAAAGGTAAAGATTGCAATGCATTTACTCCGCCGGTACAAAATCTTTCTTCTCACGTGGCGGCGTTAGGCATGCGGTTTTATACTGGGATTAAATTCCCGGAAGAATTCCGGAACCAGGTCTTTATCGCAGAGCATGGAAGCTGGAACCGAAGTGAACCTATTGGTTACCGTGTCACCTTGGTAAAGCTTGATAATGAAGGAAAAGCACTTTCCTATTCTAATTTTGCTGAAGGATGGTTACAGGATGGTAAAGTACTGGGACGCCCGGTTGACCTGCAGGTAATGCCAGATGGTTCAATATTGGTAAGCGATGATTATAGCGGTGTTATTTACAGGATAACTTATGAAGGAAGGTAATGCCACAATAACTCAAACCTCAAACCCGTAAACAATATACCGTAAATCTTTCTCCACTATTTCAAATCATCACTCCCAAAAGACAACGGTAACAGTAAGCTGGCTTTTTCAATGATAATTACTTTGCCGGTCATTCCCGTCAATATGAGCCTGATGGGCTGTTTCATCAGCTGTTCATATTCGCTGATAAACTGGCGGCACATACCACAAGGAGATACAGGCCGGTTGCTTTCCCCATTTAGATTATTATATGCAATCGCCATTGTCATAATGGGGATATTTGTATATAACATAGAGGCTGATGACAACAATACTCTTTCTGCGCATATCCCTACCGGGTAGGATGCATTTTCCTGGTTGGTTCCGCTGATCATCTCCCCGTTTTCTAATTTCGCAACTGCACCTACTAAAAAGTTACTGTATGGCGCATATGCTTTAGCCGTTACTTCCCTGGCTGCAGCTACCAAAGCCGCATCAACAGCTTCCAGCTCTTTACTGGATTCGTATGAATCGAATCCAAAGCGAACTTCTTCTTTATTCATAAAAAATGTTTGGATAAAAAATCCTCCCTGCATTGCTGAAGAGAGGACCTTGTTCATTGAATATACTGATTATTTCCAGATACGTAACTTTTTATTTTATTGATTGGAAAAACCTTTTCCATCTTGGGCCACCTTCCCAACTAAACCAGATCAGGGAAGCTTTACCAACTACATGATCTTCCGGAACATAGCCCCAGTAGCGGCTATCAAGAGAATTGTGCCTGTTATCTCCCATCATCCAAAAATAATC
>JBDSDG010000102.1:0-5466 GCA_039920685.1 Ferruginibacter sp. | reverse complement strand
GGAGTGTAAGTTTATGGATGTTATTCTGGTAGATGAAAGGGACGAGCCGATAGGCACAATGGAAAAAATGGAAGTTCATCAAAAAGCCCTGTTGCACAGGGCTTTCAGCATTTTTATTTTTAACAGTCAGGGAGAAATGCTGCTTCATCGCAGGGCTGATAAAAAATATCATAGTGGTGGATTGTGGACCAATGCATGTTGCAGTCATCCAAAGCCTGGCGATGACCTGATCGATGCAGCAATAAACAGGCTCCATGAAGAAATGGGAATCAGTACGGGTTTAAAGAAAGCATTTGAATTTACGTATAAAGCAGTTTTAGAGAATGGCTTGACAGAGTATGAATTTGATCACGTGTTCATAGGAGAATATGATGGAAATATATTTCCAAACAAGGAGGAAGTAAGTGATTATTGCTTTAAAACGCTGGAGGAAATATCAGATTCAATAAACAGTCACCCTCAAAAATATACAGCCTGGTTTAAGATCGCTTTTCCAAAAGTGGAAGCATTTCTAAAAAACCCGGATCGTTGAAAGGTGTTTCGAAATACCAGGCAGCAACATTTATTGCAATACTGTTTCATGCAATTGGAATTGGTGGCATTTTATTTTTTGATAGCGAATGGGTAATAAGATCCACCCCAATTAACTTATTGATAATGTTCATTTTGTTGATCTGGACACAACCGGGCAAGAATAAAAATTTCTGGCTCTTTTTCTTAACCTGTTTTTCCATAGGGCTAGGCGCCGAAATCACAGGAGTTAATACCGGCTTTTTGTTTGGGGATTATAAATATGGGAATGTCCTCGGTCAACAAATTAAAAATGTTCCATTGATCATTGGCCTCAATTGGTTTATTATCATTTATTGCTGCGGAATTTCAATACATATGTTGCTCGCCAAACTTACTAATCCTGGCTCATTAGCTGCAATGCCGGGATCAAAAATCCTCAAAGCATTATCTGTCATAATTGATGGAGCAATGTTGGCAGCCCTATTTGACTGGCTTATGGAACCTGTTGCAGTGAAATTAAATTACTGGAATTGGAACACAGCAGCAATTCCCTGGTTCAATTATTTTTGCTGGTTCATTATAAGTTCTTTATTATTAACTGTTTTTCAGATTTGTAAATTCGAAAAGAAAAACAAATTCGCTGTAAATTTGTTGTTGGTACAATTAATGTTCTTTATGATATTGAGAACTTTTTTGACCTAATTATTATATAAGTTGTTGTATTTTTTATTATATATCGTGATCGCATTAGCCACCTTCATTCTCATGGAAGGATTTACCTGGTGTCTGCACCGCTTTGTGATGCACGGATTTGGCTGGTACCTTCATAAAGATCATCATCAAAAAGGGCCCGGATTCTTTGAAAAAAATGATGCGTTCTTTCTCATATTTGCCATACCAAGCTGGCTCCTGATCATGTTGGGGGTGATGTTTAAAACATATTGGATGATCCCGATCGGCGCAGGGTTCACGATGTATGGAATTGCCTATTTCCTGGTACATGAGGTTATCATTCACCAGCGTTTCAAATGGTTCACACGAAGTAATAATACGTATATAAGGACATTGCGCTGGGCACATAAAATGCATCACAAACATTTAGACAGGCATGATGGAGAAAGCTTCGGAATGCTCTGGGTTCCTAAAAAATACTGGGATAAAGTGCGGGAAGATAAGAGAAGAAATTCCGGAAATTTTGTACGGAGAAACAGCAATACTTCTGTCAAAGTATAACCTTCACCTGTTATTTGAATAGCCACTATACATATTTTCTTATACTTGCTGCTTCTATTGTAGGTCCGCTCTTATTAAGCTTTGATAAAAAAGTTGCTTTTTATAAAAAGTGGAAATTTGTTCTTCCATCAATGATCTTCCCGGCCATTCTGTATATAATTTGGGACATTTATTTTACAACAAAAGGAGTTTGGACCTTCAACGAGCATTACATTACCGGTATAAAATTTATGGGACTTCCCCTTGAAGAGATTTTGTTCTTTTTTATTGTTCCTTATTGTTGCGTTTTTATTTATGAGTGTATCCGTTGTTATTTCCCGCTATTAAAAAATAACAGGAGAGCAGACCTTTTCTTAAAGATCTTTGCCGTTGCTTTATTGATCGCTGCCATAATTTTTTATAATAAATATTACACGTCGTGGACGTTTTTCTTCAATTTCATTTTCATTGCTTTTATCTACATATGCAGAAATTATTTTAAAGGATTTGATGCGATCTCATTCTTATTCGCATATGGCATCTGCCTCATACCATTCCTTATTGTAAATGGATATCTCACCTCAATTCCAGTGGTACAATACAATGATGCAGAAAATCTCGGAGTAAGATTATATACAATCCCATTTGAAGACATTTTCTATGGAATGCTACTGGTGCTCATTAACATTACAATTTATGAGCGATTAAGAAGGTTTGAGGTTTGAGGTTTGAAGGTTTGAGGTTTGAAGGATTAAAGGTTAGATGATACTTGCTTTAGTCTCCTCCATTTCCTCTCCCTCCTGGTGACGGTGAGGATTCACCTGATCAACTTCCCCGTCTTTGTCATCGGCAATGATTCAACAATCGTTAGCCGCTGCGGAGCTTTAAATGCCGATAGCCTTTGCCTGCAGTAACTTAGTACTTTTTCAATATCGATCGTTTCACCTTCCTGCAAAACAACTTCCCCTTCTATAACCTGGCCTATCATTGGGTGTGGACTGCCGCTAATGCGTGCATGCTTTATGCCGGGGATCATTTCTAATAGCGCTTCTACTTCTTCCGGGAAAACTTTCATACCTGATACATTTATAACAGACATTGAACGTCCTTGTATGGTGATGAGGCCATCAATGGATTTTACTGCATAATCCGCTGTTAAAAAATATCCGTTTTTTAAAATCTCTTCTCGTTCCATGGGCGGAACCAGGTAAGCATCAAACATACCAGGCCCTTTTATGGCAAGTTGTCCGACATGTCCGGCAGGTAATGGTACGTAATTCTCATCGAGAATATCTACTGTATAACCGGGGATCGCATAACCGACTGCTTCAGGGTGCTCTTCAGATTTTACAAAATTGATCATTGGCAATCCTATTTCAATGATACCGTATGCCTGGCTAACGTCAATGCCAAAACGTCGTTTGAAAGCTTTGCATATATCCAATGAGATTGCCGCGGATGTAGAGATGGCTTTTTTTAACGAAGGTAATTCGCCGGTTCCGGTATCATTTGCAAGCAAACGGATGTGCATGGGTGAAGCATATAACAATGTGCATTTATGCTCATTGGTTATATCAATGATACTTTTGGCAAGAAAATCCTTTGCGATGGCAATAGTTGCGCCGAATCTAACATATAGTACAACCGAGACTATAAAATGATATGCCATCGGAAGAACCCACACCACAGTATCCCCGGTACCAAGTTGCAAAGCGATGTTCGCTGCTTCTATCCGTTCAATTACAGATCGATGTGAAACGATGACTCCTTTAGACCTACCGGTTGTGCCTGAAGTAAATCTCATAAATGCCGGATCCTTCACATGAGGTGCAAACGGAATGGCACTGTCGAGATTTGTATAGCTAAATGAAAAAGTAAGGTCTTTAAGTCCTATTTTTTCCTTCACAGGAAGGATCGGTGGGATTCCACTCATATCATCAATGAGAACATGGAGGCGGGCATCCTTTAATATCTCTTCTATCTCTGCCTTTTTTAGTTGGTGAGACATTGGCATCACTGCAGCCCCGGTTCCAACAGCACCGAACAGGCCAGTTATAAAGCTTCGGCTGTTATTTGCTTTTACACCGATTCCCATTCCCCGTTTAACGCCGAGCTCAATTAGTTTTTTCCTTAAAGTTTCTGATTGCAGGTAAAGTTCTTCGAAGGTTATCATACCGTGCTCATCATAAATGGCAGGCTTTGCTGGCCACTTGATTGCTGCATCTTTTAGAAGTTGATAAACCGGCAGATCTGTCATCACGCGAATATACTATAATTGCTCTTCCTGTATTGTTTTCACAGTGCCAGTGATTTGCTTTCCCATAACATGACCCGCCGCAAGCAGGCCAGCAGCATAGCCTGTTTGCAGGCAAATGCCAATAACCCTTGCGCTTGCAATTGCGCCATTTGTAGCCGATATATTTCTGCCCGCCATATACAAATTTTCAATACTGTTTGACACGAGGCATCCATAAGGAATTTGGTAGTGATCATCCAATTCAAAATATACCATTTTCACTCTTTTTTGTTGTTCCCATTCTTCAATTGGCCAGGGGCCAATCGCAACTGCATCACTAAATTTCCTGCATGATAATACATCATCTTCTGTAAGCACATATTTCCCATGGGTTCTGAATCCAATTCGAATTCCCGGCTCCGGTGCAATGTGTTCAATAGAGGCATTTTTAAATGCAGCCACATTTGCTATTAAAAACCTGGTAAGTGATCCCACAAAATCTATAGCCGATCTTCTTATCTCTTCGATATTTCCCGGATCATAGGTAACGGCTATGGGTATGCCCAATTTCAGGCTTACACTATTATTTTTTAATGAGCCCTGAACAATGTATACCCGGTCATAAAAAGCAGGTAATTCTTTTTTATCAATAGCAGAACGTAGCGCTTTAATAAGTATCATTCCAAGCCTGCTTTCATTTTGCTCTGACACATTTTTCAACGTAAAAACCTGGGCAGCAGCCTGGTAATGGTCGCTTTTTATTACTGGAAGTTTAGCGGCCTGGCTGATACTGCTGTCACCTGAACAATCGATCACTGTTCTAACTGAAAGATTTATTTCACCATTTTTTGTTTTTACAAGGACCTCCTTGATATTATTACCATCAATACTCACTGATGCTAAAGCAGAATTAAAGTATACATGTACTTTGTGTTGATCCAGTAATTCCTGGCAAATCTCTTTGAAGGATCCGATATCATAAGGTAAATAATGTAGTCCCTCATAATTACTTAAAGGAAAAGTTTTGGATCTTTCCTGGAGTGTTTCGGCAAATTGTTTTGCAAATCCTTTTACCGCATAATCTGCGTTTGCCGATCTGCTGAATTTATACAATCCGCATATCGTCCCAACTTCAGCGGCGGTTGCCTTACCTCCCGGAAATCCACTTTGTTCAACGAGCGAAACGCTTAACCCCAGTCGTGCAGCTGCAATGGATGCAGCGACCCCGGCCGCGCCGGCTCCTAATACGAATACATCAATTAGTTTGGGATTATGCAAGCAGTAATTCTTTTATTTTTTCTTCGAATAAATGTAGTTCATTATTATTGATCACGCCTGGAGAATAAGCAATATCAATGTTCAACCGATCATCGTGTTGCAGAAATACGATCGTAAACCCTGGAGGATATGTAAGTGCCATCTTCATTTGAATATCCTGTACAGGAACACCGAATAAATATTTTAATTGATTAAAATTATCTCCGGTTGAGGTATATAAAAAACTT
>JBDSDG010000101.1:0-3067 GCA_039920685.1 Ferruginibacter sp. | reverse complement strand
TGTCAATGGCGAATTGAAGAATTGAGAGAAATGCAAATCTTGTGAAAAGCTATTAGCTGCAACCTGCAAGCTGCAAGCCAAAACAAATAGTTTTAGTGAATATGATTTAAAATTTTTCATTCCTTGTTGAGAAGTTTAATGTTTCTCATAGCAGTGTATCAGTTCTTGCTCTTTGTATTCTTGTACCTTTCTTTTGTTCCTTGTTTTCTATCTTCTTCTGTTCATCTTTTCATTCATTCAACTTCTATCTTATCAAAGTTATATCTCCGGTTTTAGTTGTTTTAGTTCCATCGCTAAACTCTACATCAAGTGTATAAGCATATACATCCATCGGTAATAGTTTTCCTTTATAGTATCCGTTCCATCCGGTATTTTTTGATGATGATTCAAAAACTTTTTCTCCCCATCTTGCATACACCGTAAATTTCATCTTTGCAATTCCAAAGCCACGTACATACACAATTCCATTCACGCCACCTTTCAATGGTGTAAATGCAGAAGGTACATCAACTGCAGCGCTTATCAATGTTTGCACTGGTCTGCACAAAGTATCAGAACATCCCGCCTGGTTAAATGCAATAAGGCATGCGTTAAAAGTTGCTGTCTTATTGTATTCATGCTGAATCACAGCTCTTGAAGTTGTGTTTAATGAATCACCATCACCAAACATCCACTTGAATTTTATAGCATCAGGGCTTGATAAATTGGTAAAAGAAATAGGTGTATTAACTGTTGGTGGCTGTGGTGCTGCGCTAAAATCAGCAACAGGATTAGCGTAAACAGTGATGGAGAAACTGGCAGTATCAGTAATATTACAAGTACCCGAATCAATAGCTATTAAGGTAACAATATAAGTTCCCGGAATGGTATATAAATGTGATGGACTTACATTAGTTGATGGTGCGCTGGCATCTCCAAAATTCCAAATGAATTGGGCGCCTGCCTGCGAAGTGTTGGTGAATTGAGCATTGTATGGAGCACAACCATTTGGCGGTGTGTCAAAATCTGCATTGACTAAAGCAGCCACTCTGATTTGTTTCGTTAGCGTATCAGGGTAATTGCAATAATTACTGTCTCTTAAAATCAACCTAACATTATAAGTTCCTGCAGAAGCATAAGTATGAAAAACACTTCCGTTGCCGGTAGTAATATTTGGCGAACCATCACCAAAACTCCAGGTAAATGTTTGATTGCCGAAAGGTAATGTTGCAGGGGGCACAGAAGTATTGTCAAACCGGTATTTAAAAGAATCGCATGGATTTAATTTTACAGCGTTGAAATCTAATTGTGCTCTTAGGTCACCAACATTGATTCTTAAAAAAGATGTATCACGGATATTGCAGGTAGAGGAATCAATAGCAACGAGCATTACCAGGTAAGTACCGATAGCTGTGAAAGTATGATTGAAAGATGGCGAAGTGGATGTAAACACAGTTGGCGCATCACCAAAATTCCATTCATAACTAACGGCTGACGCAACTGTATCTACAAAATTTACAGTTAGAGGTACACAGCCTGCCGTATCTCTAACCTGTCCGTTAATAATTGATTGTACTCCTGCTTTTACACCCGCAAAATTGAATGAAATTTTTACCATAGCCAGGTTGCAATTGGCAGAAGTAGGCTTGGTTACACTCCATGCACCAGGCGTTGTAAAAGGAAGTGAACCCGTAGATCCGCAACTGGCACAAATAGCCTGGTAGATCACTCCATCTTTGTCGAAACGGCTAGTGCCTCCATCAACATGGTCACCAAAAAGTCCACCGTTTTGCCCATAGAAACTTCCATATAATTGTGAAGTAGCATTCTTCTTTAAAACAAAGAAATAAAAATCTCTCCCCAAACCAGTAGCCGGGTCAATATCCGGAGCCGATTTAATAGCATCGGGTGTTACCGGAAGTCCCTGAACTCCTGCAGATGCATAGCTCCCTACTTTTTGTCCGCCCCAGCCAGATACATAAACATTCTCGCAACGATCAACTAAAAAAGCAACCGGTGAAATATCAGGTGCGCCGCTGCCTCCGGAGGTTTTACCAAATACAGTTGAGTAAACAAAGGAAGAAAGATCAGGCTGCAATTTTGCAATGAACTGCCTTCCGTTTGGTGTGCTCCATACTCCTGAAGGCGTAACAGGAAATGCTCCCGTAGTTTGACCCATTACATAAGGAAAATCCAATTTGTCAAATTGAATACCATATATCTGGTCAATGCCGCCGGTGCCGAGATAAGTTGTTTTTAAAATTGCCGAACCACTACTTGCAATGGATGTAACAAATCCATCTATTGAACCATGATTAGTTATGCCTATTGTACCTGATGTTGATCCGGGAAGATTAAAACTTTGTGTACCACCAGCAATGTAAATAGCACCATTAGATGCAATGGCGATTGAATAGGCGGCATCGTTCTCTGTTCCACCAAAATAACTGCTGAAGTTGAGGACAGATAAATTAGAATTGAATTTTAATACAACGCCATCCTGCTTACCCCCAAGTGTAGGTTGGAAACCACCTGTTATTGGAAAATTATTAGACATCGTACAAGAAGCTAAATAAATATTTCCAGCGGCATCAATATTCACTTCACTCCGGCCTTCATCCCCATAATTTTGTTGAAGAGATAAGACAGCAGGCTCTGTGCATGGATCAATGTTAGCGCCGTCATCGCCTGTACCGCCAATTCTTACGGAACCAATAATATTACTTCCGGTTGCGTTCAATTTTGTAAGAACAATATCCCACGAACCCAGCAAACCAATTTGTCCGCCACTGCTTACAGGATAAGCACCGGCAGAGGATGATATTGGCGAATTGGTTCTTCCTGCAATAATTAAATTTCCCTGCGGATCGCATATTAGGCTTTGAGGCATTTCGCTGCCCGAACCACCAAGATAAGTGGCATATAAACGATTGCTTCCATCGGGTGAAAGCTTAATGATTCCCATATCAAATCCACTTGCATTAAGGCAGCCAGTACCCATACCAAAATTTGTTTGAAAAGCACCGGGAGATACTGGAAAACCTCCTGAAAAAACAATTCCGCCACCAAACATGCTGCCGTCAGGACC
>JBDSDG010000100.1:0-11974 GCA_039920685.1 Ferruginibacter sp. | reverse complement strand
GCGAGGAGGGAGAAGAAGGATCTGACACTTCAGATGCAGCAGACGAAACAGAAGCTGCGCCAGATGAATCTAATGATGGATTTTGATCAACTTCCATTGTTTGATAATTAGCTGAGATCGTCTTACTCCGATTTATGCAATCATCCTGTACCTCCATTTTACAGCATTCTCATGAATAAAACCTGCATCATCATCTGTGGACCAACGGCTGTAGGAAAAACTTCTGTTGCGATATCATTGGCGAAGTATTTTTCTACCCGGATCATTTCTGCGGATAGCCGCCAGTGTTTTAATGAATTAAATATTGGAGTTGCCAAACCATCCGCACAGCAACTTTCAGAAGTACATCACTTTTTTATTAATTCTCACTCAATTCATGATTCAATCTCGGCTGCTGATTTCGAAACATATGCATTGAGCTCAATAGAAAATATTTTTAAAAAAAATGATACCGCGGTAATGGTGGGAGGGACTGGTCTGTACATAAAAGCTTTTTGTGAAGGGATGGATGAGATCCCTGTTATTGAGCAGTCCATTCGGAATAAAATAATTGCCAATTATAAAAATAACGGTATTGATTGGTTACGTGGGCAGGTGAAGGAGCACGATAAAAAGTATTTTGATAAAGGTGAGACCGGAAATCCCCAGCGTATGATGCGGGCGTTAGAAGTAAAATTATCAACGGGTGAATCAATTACTTCCTTTCAAACCCTTTCAAAAAAACAACGTGAGTTTAATATCATTAAAATAGGGTTGGAGTTGCCGAGGCCGGAATTATACCAGCATATCAATGATCGCGTTGATATGATGATCAACATAGGCCTGCTAAAGGAGGTAGAATCTTTACTGGAATTTCAGCAGCTAAATGCACTGCAGACAGTTGGTTATAAAGAACTTTTTGATCTTTTGAATGGAAAACAATCGTTAGGCAAAGCCATAGAATTAATTAAGCAAAATACACGGAATTATGCGAAGAGACAGATGACGTGGTTTAGAAAGGATCCTACCATTAAATGGATGAAGCCGGATCTTAATAAATTATTGGAATACTTGAAGGGATGCAATGTGGGAATGTGAGTATGTGGTTCACCTCATCACACATCCTTAACCACACATCACATATCATAAATTATAAATTTTAACATCCTCACATTCTTACTTCCTCTTATTCCCACATCATACTAATATCTCCCTAAAATTTAAATCCAACTGTCGCCACTATATTTCCTTGTTTCTGCTTAAGCGTTGCAAATGTATTAGCCCTGTCTTCTAACCTATAGGGAAAGCTTACGTCTTTTATGATCTTGTGAACATAGGTAACATCAATAAAAAAACCTTTATTCCTATAGCCTAATCCGCCACTCAATAACATTTGATTAGCCTTGAATTCATCATCCTTATACGGCTTTCCATAATATGCAAATCCAAGCCTGCCCATAATGGTATTGAATTTTAATTCACCTCCAACTTTGAAATTAAACGCGCCTTTATATGTATCCTTCACAACGTTATTCAGTGCTTTATAATAAGGTTTATCGCGGTCTCTGTCCACTTGCTCTTCAGCATCACTTCTAAATCGTGTGCCCCTGTGATGTACGTATTCTATGTCGGCCGTTATAAACCCACGTTGCTTTTTCACGTTCTCTATTTCACGGAAAACATAGGAGGCGCTTAGTATTGCCTTCCAGGGTGAAGTTTGAGTATAATGGGTTTCTCCTTCCTGGTTATTTGTAAACTCCCGTGAGCTTATTGACAGGGATTGTACAGCCCCGGTAGGTGTTTCGGTATTTGTGGTCAAATTACTGGTGCGGGTTTCCGTGAGCACCATATAGGTTGGAGTATGAACGGCTAACCCTAACCGGAAGTATTCAGCGGGCTTGAATATGGCACCTAATTTCAAATTAAATCCAATTCCATTGCTTATGAATTCGTCATGATAAGTAAATGATTCAAACCTGTTGAAGGCATTGGTAGAAGTGTCTGATTCCGTAAAGGTTGTATTGCTGGAATAGTGTACCAGCGGAACTCCTAAGGATATACCCCATAAAAACTTATCCTTATTATTACCTGCAAATGCAAATGAAAAATCATACAGGCCACCACCGGTTTTTTTATACATATCCTGCCGCACAGCCATGCCTGAGTCAAGCAGGTATTCCGGAGCGCCTCTCACAACAGTTTCCCCATTTATGGTAACTGTGTCTATCAGGTAAGTATATAAACCGAGGGCTGAACTATATGGTAATGGCGACAAAGTGTTAAGCGCATCATTGATATTATATCCGCTCTTTGCAAATTCTTCAGCGAACTGCTCACTGAAAGAACTGTAATTATTGAGAGCATTGTAGCGGATCGTATTATTAAAATTTGCCGATTGGTTTATAGCAAAACTAAATGCAGAACTGTTTTCCGGTCTGCGCCTGCTTACAGATCCCAAAATAATACCCGTAGGGCCGAAATTAAAACCATTCTTCTTACCACTGGTTATATTGTCGCGGTAATTGGCCTTGTTATCATTCAATAAGAATGATGGTGTGATTACAACCTCACCGGTCTTATAAAAACCAATACCGGCGGGGTTTATGAAGGTTGCAGTAATATCACCTCCCAATGATCCCATTGCACCGCCAATGGCCATATTCCTTGCAGTTCCGTTTTGTGAGAACCAGCTATATCGGAGTGCATCTTCCGGTACCTGCGCATACACGCTTACCGATATCAGCATGCAAATGATGAGTATAATTTTTTGCATTTGGTTGAGTTTAAGATAAACAGTTTGATCCCCGCAATTCAAATGATTAGTTGCCGCGGCCTGGCCTGCTTACAGATCTGCCAGAGCTACCCGAAGAAGAAGAACCTGAATTGCTACTGCTACTGGATGAAGGCGTATAGCTTCTTGAATTATTTGAAGGTGTGTAGGAATTGTTATTAGAACTGTTCGTTGTTGTTAGTATCCGGCGAATCATGGAACTATTATTATTGCTGTTGTTGTATGGCCTTGGATTATTTATCCAGCTTCCATTACCGGTCTTAACACTGGAAACTATGTAACTTGGATTGTTATAACTGCCAAGATTGGTCATACGGGGCACGGTGTTTTTTGGATTTATAATTACAATATTATTGAAGTACACAGGATAATGACAATAATATGGATTGTAATAATATCCGTAAGAATAACCATAATGGTAAGGATCATATCGATAATTATAATCATCATCGAAATCACGCCAGCGCCGGTCATAAACAGCCATTCTGACTTCCCGGTCCTCTAAGTTTTCCTTCTTCACATTTTCTTTATTCCTTTCCTGGTGGGAATCTTCTTCGATTACTCGTTTCGGTGAATAGTAAACATCGTCCGGGGTCTGACCACTTCTGTAAGCGGTACTGCAACTGGTTATCGCAGCTGCAGAACATACAAAAAGTAAAGTTTTGATATTCATAGTAAAGCGTTTAAAATGATTATAAATTGAAGTTACTATTTTTGCGGAGTTCAGTATGTTAATACAAAGTTGCAAAAACCTGCGATTTAAGACGAACGAAAGAAAAAAAATGATGTTAAAGATGTGATAATACATTTTACAAACTAACAGTAAACATGCAATTCCTAATACCTTAAAACCCAGACTTAAGAAAAAAATTATGAGCAAAGAACTAACAACGAGGGAGGCGGATTATTCCCAATGGTACAATGACCTGGTGATAAAAGGTGGACTGGCGGACTATTCGGCGGTTCGGGGCTGTATGGTGATCAAACCTTATGGGTATGCTTTATGGGAAAACATGCGTGACCAACTGGACAAGATGTTTAAAGAGACAGGCCATGTAAATGCCTATTTTCCATTGCTTATTCCCAAAAGCTTTTTAAGCAAAGAAGCAGCACACGTGGAAGGCTTTGCAAAAGAATGCGCCGTAGTTACTCATTACCGTTTGAAGAATGATCCTGATGGAAAAGGCATCGTTGTTGATCCTGATGCCAAATTAGAAGAAGAACTCATCATTCGCCCAACATCAGAGACCATTATCTGGAACACTTATAAAGATTGGATCCAGTCATACCGTGATCTTCCATTATTGATAAACCAGTGGGCAAACGTGGTTAGGTGGGAAATGCGCACAAGATTGTTTCTGCGTACGGCTGAATTCCTTTGGCAGGAAGGACACACTGCCCATGCAACAAAAGAAGAGGCTGTTGAAGAAACAGAAAGGATGCTTGACATCTATGCAACATTTGTTGAAGAATACATGGCAGTTCCTGTTATACGTGGAGTAAAAACGGCCAATGAGCGTTTTGCAGGCGCAGAAGAAACATATTGTATAGAAGCGCTTATGCAAGACGGTAAGGCACTTCAGGCAGGGACCTCGCATTTCCTCGGACAAAATTTTGCAAAGGCATTTGAAGTACAATTCCTGAACAAAGAGAATAAACTCGAACATGTTTGGGCAACAAGCTGGGGCGTTTCAACAAGGTTGATAGGAACATTGATTATGGCACACGGTGATGACCAGGGATTGATCATGCCTCCTAAGATCGCACCATTGCAGGTTGTGATCGTTCCGATCTATAAAGGAGAAGAAAGCAAGCCTGTTATTGATGAAAAGGTGAAGGGTATTATGAGTGAATTGAAAGCGCTGGGTATCTCAGTTAAATATGACAACAGCGACAATTCGAGGCCGGGGTGGAAATTCGCAGAATATGAATTGAAAGGTGTTCCGGTTAGAATTGCAATGGGATTGCGTGATATCGAGAATAATGTTGCCGAAGTTGCAAGACGCGATACAAAAGAAAAAAAGGCCATTTCACTTGATGGACTTTCTCAAAGTATTGCAAACCTTCTGGATGAGATACAAATAAATATGTTCAACAAAGCTGTTCAATTCCGCAATGAAAATATGCGGGAAGCAAATGAGTGGGATGAATTTGTAAAGCTATTGGATGATAAAGGTGGATTTATTTCTGCTCATTGGGATGGTACTGCCGCTACCGAGGATAAGATCAAGGAATTAACGAAAGCTACCATCCGCTGCATTCCAATGAATAATGAAATGGAAGATGGGAAATGTATATTCACTGGGGCGCCAAGTACGCAGCGGGTATTGTTTGCAAGAGCCTACTAAATTGGAGATGTGCTAATGAACTACAAAAACTTAGATATCTAATTTCCAAATTGGCACATCTCCAAATTCTCAAATTATTTAATTTCCAAATTGCCTCATCTTCAAATTTCCAATTTACTCTTTAGTTGCCAGGTAGTTATAATCTTCCAACAATTTCTCTAAAAAATCAGGGGCATAAAGATCAGACGTAATGGAAAGAACTTCTTTCACCTTTGCTTCAACCCGGTAACACATATCAGTGTTATTTGTTTTCCTCGCTTTTGTAAGCACAGATTTAATAGTGTTAATATCGGTGTCGCTTAAACGCATTACACCCGGAAATAAAACCTTATAGTTCTCATTATTCACATTCATAAAAACGGTGTCCGCAACGCTCATGGTGGAACTTGTGTTTACAATGACCGTGCCTGCAGCAAGGTCACCCAATCGTTGGTTCTTTGCGGTAACTGTAATAATGATCACGACTGCAATGCCAAGCAAGCAGGTAAAAATGATATATTGAAATAAATATTCTTTCGAAAAAAAAACGTAGCCAAATAAAAATGGCCATTCAAAGAATTTGGTGATCCATCTTAATAAAAACTGGCCAAAGGTTGGCTCACCTCCATCAAGGCTTATTACCCTGATCCCCATTAGCTTTTTCCCGATAGTTTGCCCGTTCATCCACAATTCAGAGATAAGAGAATATAATAACATGGGGATGCTTATGATCAATATATCCAGTCCGACATTATCATAGAGATTCATGGAAAACCCCGCATACAACAGGTATTTCATACTGAAAAGGTAAATTATCAGTATAAAGAAATCGATCATATATGCAAACAGCCGTTTATGAAAAGCTGCGATCTCAAATTCAAGGTCGATGTTGAAGGCAGTGGATATTTGAATAATGCTCATATTGTATGCAAATTACAATTTGGGTCGGCTTGTTAAAGCATATTTTTTTATTTATTAAAAATGCATCAAATTGTGAAGAAGGGTATTAAATAGCAGGTACAGGCCAGATCCTGCAAAATTATTTCATCGTGAGAGAAGCAATGTTCATCAAGAAAAATGCAGAGAAGTGGAAAGCATTTCAACACCAGGAAGCAGAAAATCCTGATGAGACGGCTGAGCGTTTCATTACTCTTATTGATGATCTTTCATATGCTAAGACTTTTTATCCAAAGAGTAAAGTTACCCGCTGGATAAATGGGATCGCTGCTTCTATTTATCAAAGCATTTATCAAAATAAAAAAGAAAAGTATAGCCGCATCTTTCAATTCTGGAAGTATGAGCTTCCATTACTTTTTAAAAAATACCATCGGATATTTTTTTTCACCGCATTCATTTTCATTCTTTTTGTAATGATCGGCTTTTTTTCATCAGAACAAAACCCGGATTTTGTTCGAGGTATACTCGGCGATGATTATGTGGACATGACGGAAGATAATATCTCCAAAGGTGATCCGTTCGGTGTGTATAAGGATGAAAATCCATTCAGCATGTTCGTACGGATCGGTTTCAACAATATCCGGGTATCGTTCTTAACATTTATAGGAGGGTTGTTAATAGGAATTCCTACGTTCAGCCTTTTGTGGAACAATGGGATCATGCTGGGAAGCTTTCAGTATTTATTCTTTGAGCATGGGCTCGGATTTAAATCAATCCTTGTGGTATGGATACATGGTACCATAGAGATTTCTTCTATTATCATCGCAGGCACTGCAGGATTTATTCTCGCCAACGGGATATTATTCCCCGGTACTTTTAAACGCATTGAATCATTTAAAAAAGGCGCAAAGGATGCTGCAAAGGTTTTGCTATGCCTGGTGCCATTTTTTATCATTGCGGCATTCCTTGAAAGTTATATCACACATCTCATGAGCCAGACGTTTCAAAATTCTTCTAACAAAGGCATGCCCGTTTGGTTAAGCATTATAATATTAGCAGCCTCCACATTTTTCATTGTTTGGTATTTTATTATTTGGCCCGTGAAGCTTTCTAAAAAGGGAATGTATATAAAGGAAGATGGCATAGTTAGCCGGTTAAAACAGAGCAATGCCTAAGGTATTTTTTATTATCATACTAACCATTGTGGCACGTTCTTCCTTTGCACAGGACCCAAGATTTGAATATAAAGACAGCACCCTTTTAATGGAGACCAGCCCGGGCAGCATCGATGATCCAGGTAATCCAGGGGCAATTGAAACAGATACTGATAAAGATATCCTGTCAGATACAACGCTTTACTTTTCCGGCAGAAATATTTCTCCGGATACAGTTAGAAAATGGAAAAGTGATCCGCGTTTTGCTTATATAACAAACCTGGATAGTCTGCTCAAAGTAAAACAACAGGAGGCATTGTCAAAGCAGGAAACCTCGAGGGTTGATCGTTCAACGACAAGCATATTTTCTTCACCTGTTATTGAAGCAATATTATGGACAGTTGCGATCGGGTTTGTACTTTTCATTTTATACAGATTGTTCCTCAGCGAAGGTCTTTTCAGAAAGAGCAGCACAACTTCAAAGGTTAAACTTGTTGACACTCCCGGAAATTCAGCGGGCCTGTCGAAGGATTTTGACAGCCTTTTGCACCAGTCAGTTAAATTGGGAGATTACAGGATGGCAGTAAGGTATCTTTTCCTGAAAACAATTGCGCAACTTTCCGAAAAGGATTATTTGCAGCAATCGGCTGATAAAACAAATTACCAGTATGTACAGGAAATAGAACAAGGTAAAAAAAATGATTTTGCTTCCCTTGTAGTTTCATATGAATATATATGGTATGGCAAGTTTCCGATCAGCAGTGATTCCTTTAAAGCGATAGAACAAAACTTCAGGGAATTTTATAATAAAATCTAGATCTCTTGAATAAAAGGATATTATACTTTTTTTGTTATGCATGCATTATAGCAAACGTAAGTTGCAAGACAGGCACAGGTTTGCCAGATCTAAGGGAATCCTATGGAGGGAATGACACAAAACCATTTGGTGGATTTGTTGCCAAAAACATTTTGCAAAATAGTTTTCCCGGGAACTATGTGCAGACCACGAAACTGCCATTTGCGAAAAACAGCCTGTTAAAGAACGAGACAGCTTCAGTTTATTTTTGCGCAAGCCGTAATTTATTTGTTAATGACCAGGATGTTGAGGCCATCATGAATTATGTATTCGCGGGAAACACCGCTTTCTTATCAAGTGCCTATTTTGATAGCATACTTTTAAATAAATTATTTTGCAAAGTAACTCCAGGGGTTATCCTTCCCCGTTATTTCACTTATCCGTTAGGAGAAACTTATTCAAAGCTTATCAATGTAATCAGCAATGAAAAGGATTCTTTCGGCTACTTTTATCTTCCGTTCCTGTCTTCTTTCTCAGAGATAAACGACAGGTATGGGAGGATTGTTGGCTATAATGCGGATAACAAACCAAACTGTATAGTTTTTTGGTGGGGAAAGGGAAAATTGTTTTTGCATACTGACCCACGGGCATTCAGCAATTATTTTCTTTTGACCCGGAATAATTACTTGTATATGCAACAACTTATGCAGGTAACACATGCTTTGCCTGACCATGTTTACTGGGATGATTATTACAATAAATTAAACAGGAGAAATCGCAGAGCGGAAAGTTCAACCTTAAGTGAATTGTTCAAGCATCCGCATTTAAAGGCAGCTTTTTGGTTATTATTACTGATGCTTTTGATCTATATTATGTTTGCAGCTAAAAGAAGGCAGCGTATAATTAGGGAAATTAAGCCTAATCAAAATAGCTCAGTTGCATTCACAGAAACCATCGCACGGCTATATTTACAAAAGCATGACAATAAAAGTATCGCCGATAAGATGATCACTTACTTTCATGAATTCATCCGAAATAATTATTATTTGAATACAACTGCTGATAACAAAGACCTGGTGCTGTCACTAAGCAGGAAATCAGGTGTTTCAGAAGAAAGGACTGCCCAGCTTTTTACCACCATCAAAAGCGTATCTGAAAACAATTATATTGATGACATTCAACTGTTATCTTTAAGCGGTCAAATCCAGCAATTTTATAATAAGAAGAAATAATGGAAGAAAATATTTTTGAACAGCGAACCAATGTGATCGAATTGAATCGTGCCCTTGATGCTATCAGAACAGAAGTAAGGAAGGTGATCGTTGGACAACAACAACTTGTAGAACTTTTACTAATAGGCATTTTGTGTGATGGCCATATACTTATTGAAGGTGTTCCGGGAGTAGCTAAAACATTAGCGGCCAAATTACTTGCAAGGATCATTGATGTTAAATTCTCCAGGTTACAATTCACGCCAGATCTGATGCCAAGCGATGTTGTAGGAACGGCAATATTCAATCCTAAAGATGCTGCCTTTACTTTTAAGCCCGGGCCGGTATTCAGCAATATTGTATTAATAGATGAGATAAACAGGGCACCTGCAAAGACACAGGCCGCCCTATTCGAAGTAATGGAAGAAAGGCAGATCACCGTTGATGGTTATACGCATTTAATGGAGTATCCATTTATAGTGCTGGCTACACAGAATCCTGTGGAACAGGAAGGTACATATCGCTTGCCGGAAGCGCAGCTGGATCGCTTTCTTTTTAAAGTAAAAGTTGATTATCCAACCCTGCAGGATGAGATCGTTATTCTTCAATGCCAGCAGGGAAGAACCCAAAATGAATTATTACAAGAGGTAAATAAAGTATTGTCTGCCGATAGCATCAGGTATTACCGCAATATCATACAACAAGTACTGGTCGAGCCAAAACTAATTGAATATATAGCAACGATCGTTAGTGAGACACGAAATAACCCATCATTATTCCTCGGAGCTTCTACCCGGGCGTCGCTTGCGATATTAAAATCGGCGAAGGCATCTGCAGCTATCCATGGCCGTGATTTTGTAATACCTGAAGATATCAAAGAGATGACACCGCACGTTTTACGTCACCGGATCATGCTTACCCCGGAAAAGGAAATGGAGGGGATCAGTCCTGACAACCTTATTGAAACGATCCTGAAAGCAGTTGAAGTTCCGCGATAGCCACAATAGTATTTACTGTTAATGTATGAGTTTAATTAAAAAATATATTGGTGACCTTTTCATTCCTCACCGGTTTTACCTGGTTTTATGCGGTGTCATAATGTTTTTTATCACTGCCTTTTTTATTCCTGCATTTTACACGGTGGCCAGGATCATATTTGTTGCATTTGTTTTTTTAACAATAACAGACTATGTTTTTCTATTTCTTATGGGGAGAGCGCCAAGGGTGAAAAGGCTGGTGAATGACAGGCTTAGCAATGCTGATCCTAACCAGGTGGCCTTGCAGGTAATGAATCGCATGGTTCATGCCGTTACAATGACAATAATTGACGAATTGCCGGAGCAATTCCAGCTACGCAATTTTAATTTGATCAAACACTTTAAAGCCCGGGAAGAGCAATTAATAAATTATACTGTTACTCCTGTGGAAAGAGGTGTCTATAATTTTGGCGATACGCACCTGTACATTAGTTCCAGGCTCGGATTGATCGTGCGCCGTTATACGGCTGCTACCAACCAGGATGTGGCGGTATATCCTTCCTTTATGCAATTAAAAAAATACCAGCTGATATCAAAGACAACTCTTTTGAATGAACATGGCAGCAAGCGAATGCGAAAGATCGGCCAGAGCATGGAATTCGAGCAGATCAAAGATTATGTGAGTGGTGATGATGTTCGTACACTTAACTGGAAGGCCACAGCACGCAAGGGAATGCTGATGATCAATAATTATGCGGATGAAAAGTCGCAGCAGGTTTATTGTATCATTGACAAAGGAAGGCTGATGAAAATGCCATTTGCCGGCCTTACCTTACTTGATTATGCGATTAACAGCACACTTGTGATGAGCAATGTTTGCCTTCAGCGCCAGGATAAGATCGGGCTTATAACTTTTGCGGATAAGATCGGTTCTATCATTGCTGCTGACAGAAAGCCGATCCAGCGGGAAAACATATTAGATGCACTTTACAGGCAGCAAACCACGTTCCTTGAAAGCGATTTCGAAATGCTTTATATGAATGTCCGACATAAGATAAAGCAGCGGAGCTTATTGATATTGTATACAAATTTTGAATCGCTGAACGGGCTTCGCCGTCAGATCAATTATCTAAGATCAATCGCAAAGCATCACCTGTTATTGGTGGTATTCTTTGAGAATACCGAATTAAGCACATTGGCACATGCCGATGCTTTGAATTTGGAAGATGTGTATATCAAAACAATTGCCGACAAATTTGTTTTTGAAAAGAAACTGATAGTCAAAGAGCTCCAGACCTACGGGATCTTGTCAATTTTGACCGCACCTGAAAAACTTACCATCAATACCGTTAATAAATACGTTGAATTAAAAACAAAGCAGGCACTTTAACAGATCCGGTTCGATAATAAAAAAAATATTTTGGCAAAAGATTCTTATTACAGGAAGCATAAAGAGAAGTTACATGGACCCCGGTTACCGGGTGAGCCACGAAAAGAACCGGTACAGGTAAGCGACGGCGTTAGGTCAAAATTCGAGCTAGGTGAAGTAATATTTATTGATAAACCGTTGCATTGGACTTCCTTTGATGTTGTGCGGAAGATCCGTAACTGCATTCGTATCAAAAAAGTTGGGCATGCAGGCACGCTTGATCCACTTGCCACCGGCCTTTTAATTGTATGTACCGGGAAATTTACCAAGAAGATCAATGAATATATGTCGATGGAAAAAGAATATACAGGTTCCATTACACTAGGTGCTCTAACACCAACGTATGATCTTGAAAGCACGCCGGAACAGCAGAAGGACATAAGTCATGTCACACCTGAACTGATCAATGAGGC
>JBDSDG010000099.1:0-14257 GCA_039920685.1 Ferruginibacter sp. | reverse complement strand
ATACCTTAATCACAGTGTATTGTATTTTGTAGGAACACGCGACGAACAATTCACTTCTACGATATTTATGAACCTGAATAACCTCATGAAAAAATCCACGCTCATCAGTAACGTAGGTGAGAAAGACAGGGTAAGGTTCTTCAAGCGTCTTCGGGATAAGATCCATTCCAGGCAGGCAGCACTTAAATAATGTGCTAACTTTACAGGCTATGGCCAAATCGATAAAATTAATTGAATGCCCTCGCGATGCGATGCAGGGCTGGTCCAATTTTATTCCAACAGGAAAAAAGATCGAATACATTAATGCGTTATTGAAGGTAGGGTTTGATACGATCGATTTCGGAAGCTTTGTTTCACCGAAAGCCATTCCACAGATGGCAGATACAAAGGCCGTTTTACAAGGGTTAATGGTTGATGGCTCGAAGACAAAGCTACTTGCCATCATTGCAAATCTCAGGGGAGCTACTGAAGCCGTTGTTCACGATGAGATCACCTACCTGGGTTTTCCATTTTCCATTTCAGAAACCTTTCAACAACGAAATACCAACTCTTCCATTATTACATCTTTTGAAACTGTTACGGAGATCCAGAATCTTTGTATCAAGAATCAAAAAGAATTGGTTGTGTATATTTCTATGGGCTTCGGTAATCCATATGGTGATGAATACAATGAAAGCATCGTGATGCATTGGGTTGAAAAAATGGCTGCATTGGATATAAAGATCGTATCACTTGCTGATACAGTGGGCCTGGCGAAACCAGTGCAGGTTACTTCTGTAATGAATAAAATTCTACCCTTATTCCCTGATATGGAAATTGGGGTTCATTTACATTCTTCTCCAAATGATCGCACTGAAAAACTTGATGCAGCATTGAATGCAGGCTGCGCAAGGTTTGACTCGGCAATAAAGGGAATAGGGGGTTGCCCTATGGCCGGCGATGAATTGGTTGGAAATATGGATACAGAGATCATGATCCGGCATTTTAAAGAGAAAGGACTAAATTTTGACATAGACCTTACCCAACTAGCGAAGTGTAATCAATTGGCTTCAGCCATTTTTGTATAACGGTTGCTTTAATAATAATTGAATGGATTTTCATGCAGAATTTTTTCCACGACCTTTTCCTGTAAAGATCAAGCACCCGCATAACTTATTGCTGATCGGCTCTTGTTTTACAGAACAGATCGGAAATAAGCTTAGGCAACATAAGTTTCGTATTGTTGACAATCCCAATGGAATACTATTCAACCCGGTTAGCATTTCAAATGCCTTGATATCATATTCCCTGGAAAAGCTATACGATGAAAATGACCTGTTTTATAACAATGAATTGTGGGGAAGCTGGCAGCACCATACAAAGTTTTCAAATATTGATAAGGAAAAAACACTTGCAGGCATCAATGATTCGCAAAAAAAAGCAAATGATTTTATAAAGGAAGCAAATTGGATATTGGTCACGCTTGGATCTGCCTTTGTGTATGAACGATCAGAACAATCACCTGAACTTCACAAGACAGTTGTTGCCAATTGTCATAAAGTGTCAGCAGATAAATTTACACGTAGGCTGCTTGAAACATCCGAAATAAGAAGTGTATTGGAGGCAATGATCAAGCGTGTTAAAAAAGTGAATCCTGCTGTAAATTTTATCTTTACAATAAGCCCTGTCCGGCATTTAAGAGAAGGTTTCATTGAGAACAATCGCAGCAAAGCTGCATTGATAGATGCGGTACATTCCCTGGTGAATGAGATCGATGCGTTTTATTTTCCTGCATATGAACTGGTGATCGATGATCTGCGGGATTATCGTTTTTATGCAGAAGACATGGTGCATCCAAATTATGCGGCAACCAATTATGTGTGGGAGAAATTTATTGCTACTTGTATTGAGGAGCAATCACAGCAGCTGATGAAAGATATCAGTGTTATTATGTCCGCAAAAAATCATAAGCCTTTTAACCCCGAATCAGGACAACACAAGAAGTTTATTGAAATTACCCGGGAAAGGCTACATGAATTATCCGGGCGTTTTCCTTATATTGATCTAAGTGAAGAAGTAAAATTCTTCGATGGTAATGAAGCAGCTAATTAAACTGTTTTGTCCTCTAACCAAAATGAAAAGAGGTTTTATATGCTTTTTGATCTGTTCCTTGCTGGTTACAATTGTTAGCGCCCAGAAAAGATCAAAGTTTCCTTCCGCAAATACAACATCAAAATTTGGTATTTTCATGAATACCTTATCGTTATTGGAGCCGCAACAGGCTGCAATCGGGGCAGGGTTAACGTATAAATTAGCAAGCCGGTGGGACCTAAGCCTGGAATTAAATTATTTATTCGAAGGGTTTTGGCAGGGAGGGGATGATTACACATCCAAAGGATCCAGGTATATTTTTACAATCAAGAGATTTGCAAAAAGGCATATCTTTTTTTACGGTATGGATGCACGGTTGAAATATTTTTCATTTGTTGATAAGCAACATTTTATTAATGAATCTTCAATGGATACCTTGTTTAATTTTTCTCATGACGCGAACAATATACTGGTTGGATTGGCAGGAATAGTAGGGTTAAGGTTGCCCATCTCGAAAAACAAAAAATGGGCATTCGAAATTAATACCGGGATTGGCACAAAATACAGGGTGGTGAACAGGAAGAACATCCCGGCCGGCTATAAATATTATCGTCATGAAGTATCCAGGCACTATGAATTTAATACAGGACAAGATGTTGATAGCAGCGACAATGTATATTTTCCATCCGCCATACGTGTTATGTACTTTTTTTAAAGTATTCTATTGCCAGTTGGAAGTAAGAAACGGTAATATTGAAAAAATTGCGCTTTTTGTCTAAGAAAGGCTTTCGTAAAGAAGAATTAGTTTTAACTTGAATGGATAAATTAAATAACTGGGTTTAAAAAATATAATTATGAAAAAAATCTACTTACTATTATTTGCAACTATTATCAGCTGTGCATCGTTTGCACAGATAGTTGATATTCTTGACACTTACGGTACAAGTGGAAATGTCGTGATCGGCGGTTCTAATTACCATGTAAGTGAACAAATATATACCCAGGAGGAGATCGGCCCGGCATTCCTAACTGCAGGATCAGCAATTCAAAGAGTAAACTTTGTGATCAACACATTGGGTGCTCCGACTACTGTAACAAACTTCAGGTTGTATATGAAGAACGTACCAGCAGCTACAACAACCCTGGCCACCGGTGTCTATTCAACAGCGGGATACACGCAGGTTTATAATGGAACTTTCAATGCAACACCTGCAGGATTAGCTGGTGTAACGCTCACTACTCCATTTGTGAGGACTGCAAATACCAATCTGCAGATTCTGATTGAAAGATTTGATAACGTACTTCATACAGGATACAATTTCGACTGCGCTGCCGGTAACACGGTAGGAGGTGTCGCCAACCCTGCAGCATTAAGCTGCAGAAGATATAATGCTGCAGCTTTACCGGTTTCAGGTACAACTTCCTTGACAGCAAGTAACTTCAGGCCCGCAATAGAACTGGTACATGTTTTCCCGGTTGATGCTTCCGTTGTTTTTATTGATGTACCAAGCTCATCCTGCTATACCACTACACAAACAGTTGACGTATTTATTCTGAATGAAGGAACTACAAATATTGCGGCTGGGGCAGCATCAACAACTTTGCACATTAGAGGAGCAAATACTTTTAGTGGAACAAAGACCAATACTGCAATTATTTTACCAGGAGATTTTGAAGCGATCACTTTCACAGGCATTAATATGAATAACGTTGGAAAAAATTTGGACACGGCTTATGTAACGTTAGCGGGAGATGGAACAACTTATTATGATACCTTAGCCACGGAACACTTTACAGCCCCAACTTTATCAACCTATCCTATTGTTGAAGATGTAGAAACTACTTTACCTGTATTTCCTTATGCACAGGCTATAAATTTGGGGCAGGCGTGGGGCATACAGGTAGGCCCTTATAGTAATCTCGACCAAACAGTGCCTTTAGCACCGCGAGCCCCCGGCACAAGGTCCTATATTTTTGATAGCTACAATGCACCTGAAGGTTTTGAGAGTCGGCTTTATAGCAATTGTATTGCAATACCAACAGTTGCAGAGTTACCATTATTAACTTTTTGGCTGAGCCATGATAATATTTTCCCTACAACCCTGGATAGTATATATGTAACCGTATCAACAGACAAAGGGGTTACCTGGACCAGGCTGGCAGGTTACCAAAGACCCGATGTTACCGCTACCACGCCACTGTGGAGGATGGAATCCCTTAGCCTGGCTGCATATGCAAACCAAACAATTCAGATCGGGTTTGAAGGGGTGAGCAAATTTGGCAATGCGTTTTTATTGGATGATATTACTTTGAGTAAAACAATTCCGGTAGGATTACTGAGCTTTGAGGCACAAAGAAATGGAAGAGTTAATAATTTAACGTGGAGCACCAGCCAGGAACAAAACAGCAGCAGGTTTATAGTAGAGCGGAGCAATGATGGTTTGAATTTTGCGCAGATTGGGGTTGTGGCCGCGGCTGGAAACAGTAGTAGTCGGAAGGATTATCAATTTACCGATCCTTCCCCGGTGAAAGGAATCAACTACTACCGGTTGCGGGCAATAGATATCAACAGTGATTATAAATTCAGCATGATCCGTAATGTGAAGAATTTAGGAGTTACCGATCTTAGCTTTGCACCGAATCCGGTTCAAAGCAATTTGAAAGTTGACATTGATGCAATTTCAGCCGGTAATGGTGTAATTACAATAATTGATATAAGTGGAAAGCCAGTATACAGACGTAATGTAAGTGTTGTTTCCGGTAATAATAGCTATGTGGTTGAAGCTGGCAAATTTTCGCAGGGAACATATTTTATCAAAATTCAATTGGCTTCAGAGAGTATAGTTAGGAAGTTTAATAAGTTATAGTAGGGAAATTAGGTAGATGGCATCTTTAATATATAGAGATGTCATCTACCCCCAGATGACATCTACCCCCAGATGACATCTACCCCCAGATGACATCTACATCACCTAATCATCCTGGATACCTGATGCACATATATCATAATATTGCTTTTGCTTCATAATCTGTTTAATAAATTGCTCTCGGCCCCCAAACCAATCAAGAATTTCATTTCTATATAATTTTGTTTCTTTTGTTGAAAGAAGGCTGCTATAGGATGACCATTTATAAGTAGTAAGGTCAGTGACTAATTTATGTTTAACTGCATTCGCATTTATATAGATCACAGTTTGGCTAAATTGTGCTTCATCCTTTATTTGTACATGCTTGAAAGGCCTGTGAAACAAATTTCCTTTCCTGATATGCAATTTATTATACATCATTGAATACGATATCAGGAAACGCTGAAACACATTGTCAATCAACTCATGAACCGAAATTGTTTGACTCAGGAAGTTTTTTTCCGTTGAACTCATCTTACTTTTTGGCCTGGAATGTAAGTATGCAGTGATCATTTCAACACTTTTAATTCGTACCAAAAAATGAAAGTGATTTAGTAGCAGGTTGTATGAATGTGTTTCCATGAAAGGAGAGGAGTAATGGTCAAATTGGGCGAGAAAAAAGTTTCGGTCGTGGTCGTTTTTGAAAAGAAATTCTTTATTATTTGTCCGGTTGTAGACATGATAAAATTCATTTTCTATGAATGGCTGCTTGTATTTTGAAATAGATGACATCGTAATTCAAAGATGTCATTTTTAGGATTTATAATAATGGGGTATACACAGATCTATAGACAGATTTTCCTTCCTGGGCAGATGTCATCTACCCCTAGATGACATCTCGATAGAGTATAAAAACAAATTCCCTAATGTATCCTATCTCCCCTCACTTCCAGGCTATTCATTAGTTCTTTTTCAAACACAAGCCATTCCGACCATCTTTTTCTTACGATGGTTTTATCGATATAATGCTCTGCAAGATTTATGAACAGGGTATAATGGCCAGCTTCACTTTCCATGAACTTCCTGTAAAAACCGCGTAAGTACTCATCTTCTAATCCTTCACTGAGCCGCTTGAATCGCTCACAACTCCTCGCCTCGATCAAAGCCATCGTCAACATCTGGTCTAGAAAACTTTCATCCCTGCTTCCTCCTTTTACCTGGAACTGCAATAAGCCGTTCACGTAAATATCCTTTCGCTGCCTGCCAAGACGTAAGTTTCTTTTTTTCAACTCCAGCAAAACCATTCTAAAATGGCCCCATTCCTCGGTAACAATAGGGCTAAGCTCTTCAACAACCAATGCTTTTTCTGAATTTTTTTGAATCAGTGTTATACATGTGGTTGCTGCTTTTTGCTCACAATATGCATGATCGGTAAGTATTTCTTCCAATTGCATTTCCGCCAGGTTTACCCATCGTGGATCGGTTGGCAATTGTAAACCTAATATATTTCTTGTATGCTCACTGAAGGTTTCACTCATGACGCCAAAATAACAAAGTATTTTCCGGACATAAAACAATCAACCAATCAGTATTTTTATTTTAATTTACATCTTACAAAATTCAATATGAGAATATTCCTGTTCTTCCTTACAGCAGCCATCACCGTTGGCCTTTGTTTAATTTTAAATACAAAGCTGTTGCTACCTGCTCCATTGGGAAAACTATTGGCTCCCCAGGAAGGCCTGTGGCAAAATGCAGAATCCACTGATAATAATTTTTCGGCCAACTTAAAATTTTCACAATTAGAAGGAAAAGTAAATGTCTATTTTGATGATCGCCTGGTGCCGCACATTTTCGCAGAGCAAGAGAATGATGTGTATTTTGTCCAGGGATTCCTTCATGCAAAATTCAGGTTATGGCAAATGGAGCTGCAAACACTTTCTGCCGCAGGGAGAGCAAGTGAAGTTGTTGGAGAAGTTGCGTTGGATCATGACCGTGAGTTCAGGCGGCTTGGGATGGTATATGCAGCAGAGAACTCATTGAGAGAAGTTGAAGCAAACCCCGTAATAAAAAAGGAATGCGATGCATATACGGCCGGTGTTAACGCTTATATTGAAAGCCTGACGGAAAGCCAGCTACCGATGGAATATAAATTGCTCGGCTATAGGCCGGAAAAATGGAGTAATCTTAAAACGGCTTTATTCCTCAAATATATGTCCTACGACCTCGCGGCACACGAGAACGATTTTGAACTAACGAACGCAAAGAATTATTTCAACAAGGAAGATTTCAAAAAACTTTACCCGTTATACCAGGATTCAATGGATCCGATCATTCCAAAAGGAACGGTTTTTCAGCAACCTAAAATAATTCTGAAAACCCCCGCGGATGCTGATTCCCTTTACTTTTCCAGGAATAGTGTTTCTGTAGAAGAGAACTCTAAACCTGATAAAGATAATGGAAGCAATAACTGGGCAGTAAGTGGTACAAAGACACAAAGCGGGTCGCCGATCCTGTGTAATGATCCTCACCTTGGCTTGAACCTGCCGTCCTTATGGTATGAAATGCAAATATCAACTCCCCAATTTAATGCATATGGTGCTACATTTCCCGGCGCTCCTGGGGTCGTCATCGGTTTCAATGATAGTTGTGCATTTGGCTTCACCAATGCAGGTCGCGATGTGCGTGAATACTACGAGATCACTTTTAAAGATGATACGAGAAAAGAATATTTTTTTAATAACCAATGGAACAAAACAAGCTTTCGCATCGAACGTATCAGGATCGCTGGGAAACCTGACCTAATAGATACAGTTGCTTATACCTTATTCGGTCCCGTTATGTACGACAAGGCATTTAGTGGAAAACGAAGCGGTAATAAAAAGAATTATGCTGTGAAATGGACGGCTCATGCGCCAAGTAATGAGCTTGTCTTGTTCAATTTATTGAACCGGGCAAAGAATTATGATGACTATTCGGCAGCGGTAACAAATCTTCATACTCCCGGTCAAAATGTTGTATTTGCAAGTAAAGGAGGGGATATCGCCATACGAACCCAGGGCGAATTTCCTGCAAAATGGAAAGGACAGGGAGATTTTATTATGCGGGGAACAGACAGCAGTTATATGTGGCAGGGAATTATACCACAGGATGAGATACCATTTCAATATAACCCGGAACGGGGGTTTGTGAGCAGTGCGAATCAACGTCCGGCTGACACCTCTTATCCGTATTATTTAGGGAGAGAATACCCTGCTGCAAGAGGCGTGATCATAAACCGGAAACTGGCCGCAATGCAAAATATCACACCAGATGATATGATGGATATGCAAACTGACAATTACAATGTATTCGCAGAGATGGCGCTTCCGATCCTACTAAAGAATATCAATCAGGAAATATTAAATGCTTCTGAACAGAAATACCTTGATATTTTAAAGACCTGGGATCTTAAAAATGATCCCAATAGTAAAGGAGCAACAGTATTTGTTCAAACATGGAGGCATTTTAAAGACACCGTATTCAATGATGAATATGCTGCGGCACCGCTTCCGATCCTTAGGCCATTCGAAAGCACATTACTGGAAGGTATATTGCGGGATTCAGCATTTAAATTTTTGGATAACATAACTACCAGCCAGGTAGAAACACTTGCTGATAACGTTACAGCTGCATTTAAGCGTGCTGTAATTACCGATCTCTCGGTAGCCGATATGCAGGGTAAGCTTGAATGGGCGAAATACAAGGACACCCGCGTAAATCATCTTTTGAGATTACCCGCACTAAGCAGGTTGCATTTGCCGATTGGTGGCGGCACTAATATTATTAATGCCACAAAGGAAAATCATGGTCCCAGTTGGAGAATGATAGTAAGTCTAACTGCAAAAACGAAGGCATATGGAGTATATCCCGGAGGACAAAGTGGTAATCCCGGAAGTAAGTATTATGACAATTTCATCGATCAATGGGTATATGGAAAATATTATTCCTTGTGGATGATGAGGCAGCAAGAACAAAAAGATAAACGAGTAAAGTGGGTAATGAGTTTTACAAAATAATATAGAAACGGGATGGATACGGGATAACAGCCTTCTCTATTACCTATCACCAAATACAATTCACGATCAATCAACTAAAATGAAATTCATAGTTTCTCTTATTCTAATGGCTGTTTTAAGTTTTGCAATCTGCCTTTACCTTCCATGGTGGAGTATTTCCATCGCTTGTTTTGTAGTTGCATTGTTCATCAGGTTAAGGCCCGGGATCGCTTTCTTGTGTGGATTCCTTTCCTTATTTATTTTGTGGGGTGGTCTTTCGTTTTATATCAGCTGTAACAACAATGATATACTTGCACACAGGATCTCACAGATCATTTTAAAAAAAGATGACCCGTTATTATTAATTATCGCCACAGGCCTCATTGGTGCTTTAGTAGCAGCGTTTGCTGCACTCAGTGGCAGTATATTGAGGTCGGTCAAAAAATAACATTAGGGTTTCCCTAACAATTTCGCTTTTAATTTCGTTTGTTTACCAACATGTTTTATGAGAATATTATTCGCTGCTTTCTTCGCACTGGTTACATTCAAATCCTTCGGACAAAAGATCTACGGAACAGTGTTTTCCGACAAAGGTGACCTGTTACCATATGCCTCCATAACGGTGAAGGGTAGCTCTAAAGGTGCGAGTGCAAATAACAAAGCCAACTATTCTTTTTCTTTGCCTGCAGGAACCTATACATTGGTTTGCCAGCACATAGGTTTTGCTGCTGCTGAAAAAACAATTACTGTTTCAAGTGAGACAGAAGTGACATTTATACTAAGTGAACAAAAGTTGACCATGAAGGAAGTGGTCATAAAAACCGGTGCTGTAGACCCGGCTTATGAGATCATCAGGCAGGCGATAAAAAAGCGGTCCTTTTACCACAGCCAGGTAAGAGCATTTACATGCGATCTGTATACAAAGGATATGATCAAATTACGTAGTATGCCAGATAAGATTTTGGGCCGAAAAATTCCACAAGAAGACAGGAAGGATATGAAGCTGGATTCTGCGGGCAGAGGAATTATTTACTTATCAGAATCCGTTGCTGCTATAAATGCCGAATTGCCTGATAAGTTTAAAATGGAGGTTAAAAGCAGCCGCGTGAGTGGTAGTGGAGATTTTGGTTTCACATTTCCCGCATTCATCTCTTTATATACGAATAACGTGACCGTTTTTACAAGCCAGTTCAATCCACGTGGATTTGTTTCTCCTATTGCAGATGGAGCTATCCGGTATTACAAATTCAAATTTCTCGGATCCTTCTTTGAAAATGGCAAAGCTATAAACAGTATACGCGTAACTCCCCGTAGAAAATATGAACCCTTGTTCTCAGGCATTATAAATATTACCGATGGCGATTGGCGTATTCACAGCTTTGACCTTGTGCTTACAAAAACATCCCAATTGGAAATAATGGATACGCTCCAGATAACCCAAATGCATGTGCCTGTTAATGATGAGACCTGGAGAGTGAAAAACCAATTGCTGCACTTTAATTTTAACCAATTCAGGATAGATGCAGTTGGGAATTTTTTAAGTGTTTATTCAAATTATAATGTGGCGCCTGTGTTCCCTAAGAAATTCTTCGACAGGGTAGTGATCAAATATGATACCGGTGTAAACAAAAAGCCAAAAGAATATTGGGATACTACCAGGCCGGTGCCTTTGGAAATAGAAGAACAAAAAGATTACAGGGTAAAGGATAGTCTTTACCTGGTTACGAAAGATTCAGCTCTTTCACAAAAAAATGTGGACAGTCTTAATAAGCGGCAGGGAAAGATAAAGCCAGTAAGTTCGCTGTGGAATGGAGTTAAACGAACACATTTTAGCACAAAACAAAATTATACATGGAATATTGAATCGCCCATTAAGAATCTTGAATATAATGCTGCCGAAGGGGTAGTGCTCAACGTTAATGCAGGATTTAACACTTACCTGAAAAAGTGGAAGAGTCATTTCTCTTTTGATCCGAATGTGCGCTATGGTTTTAGTAATGGTCATCTCAATGCCTGGGCCAGTGTGGGTTTCAGAACACGTGATATTGACGCGGATAGAAAACTTAAACGATTTGCATGGACCTTTAGCGGAGGCAAGCGCGTGAGCGAATTCAATAAAGAAAATACATTGCTGCCGTTGGTGAACAGTATTAGTATTTTACTTTATGGTCAGAATTATATCAAGACCTATGAGAATTATTTTGGAAACATTAATTATTCACGCCGCTTTGAGAGTGGCTTACGGTTTAATGTAAACGCTTTGTATGAAGATCGTATCCCATTAAATAATACTACTTATTTTACTTTTTTCAAGGATAGCGCTAAGATCACTCCTAACTACCCGAATGAAAAGTTATCCTCGCAATTTCACCCGCACCATGCGTTGATCGTATCTTTTAGTATAAGTTATAAGCCAGGCCAGAAATACATCCAGTTGCCGGACAGTAAGATACCGCTTGGCTCAAAATATCCAACCTTTACCTTCGGCTATACTAAAGGGTTAGAAGGTGTGTTTGGCAGTGATGTCAACTTTGATAAATGGAAGTTCACTATAAATGACAATAAGAATTTTAAACTCCTGGGATTGCTCAAGTATAAGATCGGGGTCGGTGGATTTTTAAATACCAAAAAAGTATACATCCAGGATTACCAGCATTTTAATGGCAACCAGGCTTTAGCTGCGAGTGAATATGTAAATAGCTTTCAGCTCTCAAAATATTATGCGAACAGTACAATTGAGTCATTATATGGTATTGCACATTTGGAACATCATTTCAACGGCCTTCTTACAAATAAGATCCCGTTATTCAAAAGACTCGGATGGAATCTTGTTGCAGGTACCAATTCTTTTTATGTGAATGATAAAAGCAATTATGTTGAAATTTTTGGTGGGCTTGAAAATATTTTAAAGATATTCAGGGTTGATGTGGTTGCCGGGTACGAAAATGGACGTCGGGGCCACACAGGTATAAGGATTGGAACCGGCGGGCTTATAGGAGGAAATGTCCGTACAAATAGAAGCGGAGGCAATACCAGCGTGAGTATAGGCTTATAAATCCGCGAGGAGTGGCGATCGATCAATTTTCTTAAATTTGAACCTCATATTTGGTTTGCCCTGCAAGCATCCAATCTTTTAAAGATTTCCCTGGCGGGATCAAATAATTTTATGGCAATACTACACAACCGTGTTTCACAGGCGGAATTAAAAAGACGGCTGTACGATGAAACTTTTAAACGCATTACTGTTTCTTTTTATCATTATTTTTTTATAGAGAACACTATAATATTCCGGAACGAATTATACCAGGGACTAAATGAACTGAACGCTTTTGGCCGGATCTACATTGCTCATGAAGGCATTAATGCGCAGGTAAGTATTCCGGAATATCACCTCGCAGGGTTTAAAGAATTCATTTATAGTTTTCCTCAACTGTCAGGTATCAGGTTCAATATTGCACTTGATAATGATGGACGATCTTTTTGGGTACTAAAAATAAAGGTCAGGGAAAAGATTGTTGCTGATGGTATTTCAGATCCATCTTTTGATATGGAGAACAAGGGAAGTTACGTTAATGCCACACAGTTCAATGAACTTACCAACAATCCCGATACAATAGTTGTTGATATGCGAAATCATTATGAATATGAAGTTGGCCATTTTGAGAATGCGATGGAGGTTGCAAGCAATACTTTCCGCGAACAATTGCCAATGGTTGCTGAGATGTTTTCTGAAAACAAACAAAAGACAATTATTATGTATTGTACAGGCGGCATCCGGTGCGAAAAAGCAAGCGCATATTTATTACACCAGGGATTTAAAAATGTTTTTCACCTGGAAGGAGGAATAATTAATTATGTGAACACAGTGAAAGAACAATCATTGCCAAATAAATTTCATGGAAAGAATTTTGTTTTTGACGACAGGTTAGGGGAGCGCATAACAGATGAAATTATCGCAAAATGTCATCAATGTGGAGAACTGGCGGATATGCATATCAACTGTAAGAATGAAGCATGTCATTTACTGTTCATTCAATGTGATAACTGCGCAAAAATCTTCGGGGGCTGTTGCAGCAATGATTGCCAAACAGTGGTAAACCTGCCTGAAGAAAAGCAAAAAGAATTGAGAAAGGGAGTTGATAAGGGACGAATGGTCTTTAACAAAGCCAGGCAACGGCTCGTAACAAACTTTTCAAAAAAGAAATAAAAAAAGCTGTTTCAAAATTTAAAATTTAATTTTGAAACAGCATTATAAAAACCTTTAAAGATCTAAACAGCGGATCTGGACTTGTCATACTTTTCCTGAACATCATCTGATGCCTTGGAAAATTTATTTACCATTGAATCGATAAAATTATCGAATCCGCTTTTTAAGCCATCTACCTTCTCTTTGCTTTTATCTGATAATTTTTTCCTTGTTTGAGATCCTTTGTCTGGGGCTAACAATATTCCGGCGAGTGCGCCTGCAACAGCCCCGGCTAACAGACCAGCCATTACCGCTTTTTTGCTCATGTCAATTAATTTGCGCCGAATGGTTCCATAGAACCAGCCAGGCATGTTAAAGAAATTTGATGTTTATTATAGTGTACTCCTGCCAGAGATCAACCTCAATAGCACTGCTATTACTGCGACCACTAATAGGATGTGGATGATTCCACCGGCGTGAAACCCAAGAAAACCAATAGCCCATGAAATTACTAAGATCACAGCTATGATATACAATAAATTTCCCATGATAATAAATTTTTAGAGTTTTTAAAGATTATTTTGCATGTCTGGTTACTATTTTCAAAAGTTATGCCAATATAATTTTACCTTTTAATGTATTGGCTGTTAAAGCATAGACCTCACAATGAATAAACAGGAACTATTGAAAGAATTGTGCGGCAATACATTTGTCATGTTGAAACCGTCAGCTGTTCAGGGAATTGGTGTTTTTGCAATTACAGTTATCCAGAAAGGACAGTGTAATATATTTTCAAATGATAAAAGTGAATGGATCGCAATATCCAGGAAAGAAATAAGTGAATTGCCTTCTCCAAGTATTGCATTGATAGAAAATTATTGCCTGTTTGATGAAGGTAATTATTACGTACCTGAGTATGGATTTAAAATCGTTGACCTGGTGATATTCCTGAATCATTCTGATCAGCCAAACATACGATCGATCAATGACGGTGAAGATTTTGAAGCATTATGTGATATTAACGCAGGGGAAGAATTGTTTATTGATTACGGAAAAATAGTTGAAAGTCAGGAATAGTCCAATTTATTCAGAGAGCCCAATACTTGTTTTTCTAATTC
>JBDSDG010000098.1:0-7822 GCA_039920685.1 Ferruginibacter sp. | reverse complement strand
CCAGGCTTCTTTTACAAACTCCATCACTTGGTTAATGTGGTCGGGATGATGTACTTTTCCCCATCCCCAACCTTCCATTTCCTCGATCGTGGTTCCGGTGTAATCATACCACCGTTGGTTATACCAATAGATCCATCCACTACCATCCGCGATCCATGCAAGGTCACGTATGTTGTTAGCGAAGGTTCGGAATTGTTCTTCACCTTTTACCAATGTTTCCGTGATCTTTTTCTGGTCTTCAATTTCGGTGTTGGTGCCTATCCACCCGGTAATTTCTCCTTCCTCATTTTTTTGGGGGATACTGTGACTTAAATGCCATTTGTACGTGCCGGAATGATGGCGGACACGCTTTTCAATCTTAAAATCATTTCCTGTTTTGATGTTTTCCTGCCATAGCGCTAATTCTAATTTGAGGTCGTCAGGAAAAATAATATTGTGCCATCCCTCACCTTTTACATCTTCAAAGGATAGCCCCGTATAATCGAGAAAATATTTGTTGAAAAAATTTTTCTTACCATCCGGTGTAGCTGTCCATACCATGTGTGGAATGGTTTCTGAAAGCATTTTAAATTTCGCTTCACTGATTGCAATTTGTTTTTTTGCAAGAACCTGCTCGGTTATTTCTGTTGCAAGCACCGTAATACCGGTGATGGCTTGATCCACATCCCGGTAGGGCTGATATACAAAATTGAAATAGGTATCTTCAGGTATCCCGTTGCGTATAAGAATGATTTTTGTCTCAAATTCTTCGTATGCCAGGCCGCTGGTGTAAAGTTCCGTTAGCATTTGTGAAAATGCCTGTTCTTTTAACTCCGGAACGCCTTCCAGCAGTGGTTTGTTTAGTATAGTATCTCCTTTTCCAAGCGCATTAAGCATTGGCTGATTGGCAAAAGAAACTATCATTTCAGGTGATTTAAAGATAGCTATTGCCATTACTGATTGCGAGAGAATATTACTGAAGCGCTTTTCGCTTGCTTCAATTTTTCTCCGGGATTCAACTTGTTCTGTAATTTCGTTTGCAAACACCAAAATACCTTCTGTTTCATTGTTGGCACCAGTATAGGCCTGGTATGTGAAATTGAAATAACCTAATTCAACACTTCCATCGCTCTTAATGAGGTTAGCAGGAACTTCTTTGCCAATGAAGGTTTCTCCCGTGCTGTAAACATTATCCAGCAACTCGTAAAATCCTTGTCCTTCTAATTCGGGGAGTGCTTCCCGAATCGGTTTGCCAATGATTTCCCGATTACCTACAAGCTCTTTGTATCGAAGATTTGCCAATTCAAAAACATGCTGATCACCTTTTAATATGCAGAAAATTGCGGGTGCCTCCATAATGAGGTTGCGGAATTTATTTTCGCGAGCTTCAACGTTATTTCGAGGAGATGTATTCATTGTCGGACTGTTAACTGCCCAAATTTAAAGCAAAGTTTATTTTGATTAACGACACAGGGGATTTTTCTTATAACTTTCCCTACCAGTACACAATGTCGTTCCCCGATTTTTATGAAAATGATCTTACAAGAAAATCCTGGATATAGCTGGCAAGCAGGAAACAAAGACTGATTGATAAGATTGTAAGAACAATAATCACCCATTTTTTTAGATCCTTAAAGAAGTTTAAGTTGGTTACGGTCGTGTAAACCACGATAATGGGAAGTTCGATGTACCTGGTTTGTAAATGAGGAAAAATAAATTTGAGCAAATGAATTAGTGACAGCACTATAAATAAACTGGAAAACAGGTAAAGCTGGAAGACAATGATTTCTCCGAAATTAAACCTGGTCCTTCTAAAGAAAAGATATGTTATTAATGAGTAAAATGGTAACATTACGATCTGGAGGATCGCCCAATACTTATGAAAAAAGAGAGCTTCTTTGCTGTCTCCAGCGTTAAAGTAATTTAGTAACACGAGGTTGATCCAATATATTGCTAATGCAGCAATAGTAGCACATAAGAAAAACATGGAGAATGGTTTTTGGTATTTGCTTCTAAAACCGTCAACATATTCCTCCTGCATTTTCCCCGGCGAAATGAATAGTCTTTTTAAAGTATAAGGAAAGCCATGATCTAAGTGAGTGAAGAAATGAAATGCTTCATGGAAAATTGAATGTAAAGTTAAACGCCCCGGTTTAAATTTCTCCCCACAAGAATTACAATAATTTCCACTGCCAATGTTTTTACAGTATTTACATTGATTTTGCACCTCCGTCATTTTTCAAAAATAAGATGCTTTGTTTTAAGAAATCAGTAAAAGTTGACTGTTGCAGAAGTGTGGGAGTTTGATCAATTCATTAAGATCGGACTCTTTCTTATATAGGTTGGATCTGTAAGTTGTTTGATCATAAAATCTGCAACATCTGCCCTTGAAATTTTCGGCATTCCTTTCATCGTGAATTTTTCACCAGCTTTATATTCCCCAATAAATGGACCATTCGTTAATAGGGTAGGGCATATTAATGTCCAATCGATCTTACTATTCTTTATAATAGAATCTGAAGCAGATTTGTCACGGTAAATATTTTTTAATGGTAGCCGGAATATCAATTTTTGAATAAAATTGGCTTGTGAAAACGTTTCGCCAACTCCGAAAGCTGAAAGGAATATGAGTCGCTTAACTTTTGTCTCATGCATTGATGGAATCAAAACAGAGGCAACACGAGTCATTAAGTTTCCTGATTTCAGCGATTTGCCAACGCCCAGTGCACTCAGCACAGCATCTTTATCTTTAAGTAGATCTTTTAGAATGTTATTATCCAAAATATCTCCTTTAATAACGTTTAGATTTTCATGAATAATATTAAGTTTGGTTGGGCTGCGTACAAGAGCGGTGACCTGGTGAGATTTTTCCAGGGCTAGTTTTACTAACAATTGGCCGGTCATGCCTGTTGCACCTAAGATCAATATTTTCATGTTGTTTACTTTTTAGGATCCAGAAGATACAAAATATTAAACAGCTCATAAAGCGTGATATTGATGATTTTAAATGGAGTATCCATTATGAATGAATGATAAAAAAAGTTAACTTCAACTTATTAGAAATAATTCGCTTTTGATTTGGGATAACCATTTCAAATAATCTCTCCTCTGATTTAAAAAGTCTATAATATATTTTCTGTCTATAACTAGTGCGACATATAATAAACTGAAATTTATCTGATGGAAAATAAGCGGTTCAATCTTTTACTTGCAGATGATGATATTGACGATTGCACTTTTTTTAAAGATGCTTTGGAAGATCTGTCCATTTATGCAACCCTGTCAATTGTAAACGATGGCGTTAAGCTTATGGATTTTTTATCCTCAAGTTTACCCAATCTTCCCGATATTCTTTTTCTTGACCTGAACATGCCCCGAAAAGGAGGATTTGAATGTTTATCAGAAATAAAAGCGAATGATAAATTAAAACACCTTCCGGTGATCATATTTTCAACATCCCTTGATATGGGAATTGTGAATTTACTGTACCAAAACGGAGCCCAGCATTATATATGCAAGCCCGGGGGATATATTATATTAAAAAAAGTAATTCTTGAAGCGATTACGCTCACTCCATATAATACTTCTTTACTTCCTCCAAGAGACAAATTTATCATTCAAACTTAAATAATTACAGGAATGAGTATTGATAATAGTGATTATTATTTCCTTAAAGGTGGAGGAGAAATGGGTGAACAGATAAGAGCAAAGGACTGGAGCAAAACATCTTTAGGTGATCCAGCAGGGTGGCCTCAAAGTCTTCGCACTATGGTAGCCGTTATGCTCGACAACCCATTTGGTATGTATATCGCGTGGGGCGATGACTATATCCAGTTATACAATGACGGATATCGCCCCATCCTCGGAGTTACAAAGCATCCATACGCTCTAGGTATCAGTACCCGTGAAACATTTGAAGAAATATGGCATATCATAGGACCAATGTTCGATGGCGTTTTGCAGGGAAAGGCAGTGGGCTTTCCTGATTTTATGTTACCCTTAAACAGGAATGGATTTGTAGAAGAATGTTTTTTTGATTTTTCATATAGCCCTATAAGAAAAGATGATGGTGAAGTAGGGGGTGTACTGGTGACAGTTCTCGAAACCACGAACAAAAAGATAGCAGAAGAAGCTTTAAAAGAAAGTGAACAACGTTTCAAAGCAATGGCCGACAATATTCCAAATCTTGGTTGGATGGCCGATGCGGAGGGATGGATCTTTTGGTATAACAAAAAATGGTATGACTATACAGGCACTTCACTCGAACAAATGGAAGGGTGGGGATGGCAGTCAATACATGATCCTGCAGAGTTGCCTTTGGTTCTTGAGAAATGGCATACGTCAATTTCTACAGGTAACCCATTTGAAATGGTATTTTCGCTTAAAGGCGCGGATAGTAAGTTCAGGCAATTTCTTAGCCGTGTAGTACCTGTAAGGAATAATGATGGAAAAATACTTCAATGGTTTGGAAGCAATACAGATATCACAGCACAAAAGGAAATAGAAAAGGCATTTAAGGAAAGTGAACAGCGTTTCCGTGAAACAGTTAAACAAGCTCCTGTAGGTATAACCATTTTGCGAGGAAATGAATTTATAGTGGAAATGGCTAATGACGCTTATTTGCAGTTGATAGATAGACAAGAAACGTCGTTTGTAGGAAGTCCGCTTTTCCAATCATTGCCGGAAGTGAAGGAATCCGTGCACACATTATTAGATACTGTATTGAACACCGGGGTTCCTTACCATGGAAATGAGGTTCCTGTTCCGATTAACCGCTACGGAAAACAGGAAGTATTTTATTTCGATTTCTTATACTATCCCCTTAAAGAAGCGGATGGAAACATTTCAGGGATTATTGTAACAGCTACCGAAGTGAGCGAAAAAGTAACTGCAAGAAAAAAAATTGAAGAAAGTGAAGAACGTTACCACAATCTTATTTATTCATCTCCATCAGCAATTGGGATATTACATGGAGAAAATTTAATTATTACAATTGCTAATGATGCGATTATAGAAATCTGGGGCAAGGGGAAAGAAATAATGGGTAAATCATATTTTGAAGCATTGCCAGAGCTGGCAGAACAGGGCTATAGGGAAGTCTTTGAAAAAGTGTATAAGACCGGGGTGCCATTTAATGCGGTTGAAACCCCTGTAAGCATTCTGCAAAACGGCACTATGGAGGACAAGTATTATAATTTTCTCCTTTATCCGCAAAGGAATATAAATAACGAAGTTGATGGGATTGGCATTATTGCCACGGAAGTGACTTCACAGGCAATATTGAATAAGCAAGTACATGAAAGTGAGAAACGGTTTCGCTTGTTAGCTGACTCTATGCCCCAACTTATCTGGACGGCTGATATCGAAGGGAGGTTAAACTATTTTAACAAGTCAGTTCTTGATTATTCAGGTTTAGCACTTGATCAAATAAATGAGGATGGATGGTTACAAATAGTGCATCCTGGCGAACGGGAAGGAAATACAAAAGAATGGATGAACTCCATTGCCACAGGAAAGGATTTCTCTTATGAGCATCGCTTTAAGAGATACGATGGTGAATATAGATGGCAGCTTAGCCGTGCCATTCCTCAAAGAGATGAGAATGGAAAAATTCAGATGTGGGTGGGAACGAGTACAGATATACAGGAGCAAAAGATCTTTGTTAATGAGTTAGAAAAACAAGTTCACAAACGCACCAAAGAACTTGCCGATACTAATATTGAACTTGAAAAAATGAATAAGGAGCTTCAGTCCTTTGCCTACATTTCCAGCCATGATCTACAGGAACCATTGAGAAAAATTCAAACCTTCTCTTCACAAATAATAGAGAAAGAATTTCAGAATTTGTCAGATACCGGAAAAGAAAAATTTCAACGAATGCAAAATTCTGCTCAACGAATGCAGGTACTCGTTAATGATTTACTTACGTACTCTCGTACAAATACCCAGGAAAGGAAATTTGAAAAAATGGACCTCAATAAAATTATTGAAGAAGTAAAAGAAGATTTAAAAGAAGAACTTCAACAAAAACATGCAACTGTTGAAGCAGATGAAATTTGCGAAGCGAACATTATTCCTTTTCAATTCAGGCAATTGATGTTTAACCTTTTAAGCAACTCTCTCAAATTTGCCAATGACAACCCTGCTCCCCATATAAAAATCAGGAGTATAATTGCCGAAGGCCAAAAACTAAATAATGAAGAGCTTTTGAAAGAAATAAAATATTGTCATATTAGCATTTCCGACAATGGAATTGGATTCGAACAGCAATACAGTAAAAAGATATTTGAAGTTTTTCAACGCCTGCATGGTAAAAACCAATATATCGGAACTGGAATAGGGCTTGCAATTGTCAAAAAGATCGTCGAAAATCACGATGGGTTTATAACTGCAAAAGGTGAAACCGGTAAGGGGGCCACATTTGATATTTATATTCCTACAAAATGAAACGTGGTTAAGCAGGGAGCCAATAGATCTTCAAAAACATTTTTATTTTTTCAAATCGCAAAATATGAGTGAAGCAAAACGCATACTTGACCTGCTTGATGAATTATACAATGGCAAGCCCTGGATCGATGTCAATATCATCGATAACTTAAAACCATTGAAAGCCACAACTGCGGCTAAAAAGATCGGTGCAGACTGGAATTCCATTTGGCAGATCGTTAATCATTTGCTCGGCTGGCGCAACCACATCATGCAAAACCTGGATGGAGGCAAACTTACTTCTCCATCCCACAATTATTTCCACCCGGTTGAAGATACTTCGGAAGCAGCGTGGCAGGCTACCTTGCAATCGTTTGCCGGATCACAACAGGCATGGCAGGCTTACCTGCAAGAATTACCAGATGATGAACTTTATAAAACAATGGAAGGACATAAGTATAATAATTACCAATATATTCAGGGAATTTTGCAGCATGATGCATATCATTTAGGACAGATAGCTATGTTGGCAAAGCATGGAAAATAGAATTTCTGGCTTTTCTTTTTGCTTGATCAAAAAGAATACAAAAAATCAAGAACAAACCCTGCCTGCCTGCCGGCAGGGTTTTACAACCCACCAAGTTTTTCTGGACAGGTTGTTTGTTCAGCAGCATTGCTCAACAGCATTACAAAGTAGCCTCAGTATTATTAGGTCGGAGGTCTAAAATTTCACGCGATCTTTCTAAAATAGAATTACTTCTCGTTTAACGGTTATTTTATTGAGATGTTATCTAGGGGTAGATGACATCTCAATGGGGTAGATGACATCTCAATGAGGTAGATGACATCTCAATTAGGTAGATGACATCTGGGTAACCGAGATGACATCTCTCTAATACCATCGTTGGTAAGACAACTATCTGGGCGGTTGCCAAGTTCCTATGGGTAGAAAATATTGCTAAAAGTTGAGTTAACCATGCACAATCTTCCGCATAGCTGCTTCACCGCAGGCGGGCCGTAATCGGCTGCGGGTCGCCTTTTTTAGTTCTTTTTTGGCGAAGCAAAAAAGGACAATCATTAAAGAAGAAGAATGGGGATATCGAGACCTATAATACGGATTTTCACTGGGGCCGCAAAAGCAGGGTGATACAGTGTCAAGACTGATCTAAAACACAATAAAGTTATGCTATCGCAAATTCCATGTTAGCGATTCGTGCTTTGAGGCGAAAATTTAATCAGAAGAAGTGCTATGAAATAACTATTGAAGATTAAAAATTAAATTCTATTTAATTTTGATTTTTTTCTTTAAATTCTTTGAGCAGAATTCTTGATTGAAGGCGTAACTCAAGTTGATTCATTACTATCCTGGCAAGTTGTCTGAGCATAATGCTTTGATCAACAGTTAAAGTCCTTGGTT
>JBDSDG010000097.1:0-12827 GCA_039920685.1 Ferruginibacter sp. | reverse complement strand
GAAGCAGCGACTGGCACCATTTTCCGACGTGCCCATCCTGTTCATTTCCGTTACTGAAAAACAAAGAATATTTAAAAGCATAGAAGCCGCCTTACAGGTTTTTGATAATAAGCACCGTAAAATAACTACCTCCCAGCTAAATGATGTAATGGGAAAAGCCATCGAAGGTTATCATCCGCCCGTGGTAAGAGGCAACGCTGTAAAGATCAAATATGTTACACAATTACCAACCCATACGCCAAGCTTTGCGTTCTTTTGTAATTACCCTGACGATATTAAGCAGCCGTACAGGAATTACCTTGAAAACAAACTCCGGGAAAATTTTGATTTTACCGGAGTTCCGGTCCGGTTATTTTTCCGTAAGAAATAGCAACAGTTATAAAAGGTACTTGAGTATTGTGAAAACGTTTTATTTTTGCACCGGATATTAAACCCAAATCAATATAATGAAAAAAGTTTTTGTTATCGCAACAGTTGCAACTTTCATCATCGCCTGCAACGACGAAAAAACTACTGACACAACTGTTACCAGTACCGATTCTCTTACTAATGAGGCAAATAAAATGGCGGATTCTGCCAATGCAATGCTTAACAGTGCGCCTGATACTGCCAGGATGGATACGGCCAACAATATGATTAATAAAATGGATAAAATGACCGATACTGCCGGGAAGATGAAGAATAAATAATTTTAAAGGATAAGGCCGGCTTTCAAAAAGCCGGTTTTTTTATACCATCTTTTTTATTACAACGTATGCGACTACCAAAAGGAGCAGCAATAATATTATCGTATAGTAGATCCAGGGATGATTTTCAAGTTTTCGTTTTTCTTTTCTTTTTTTCTTTTTTTCAATTTGTTTTTTAAGGTCTGAGTTTAACTGTTGTACAACGTCTTCGAGCTTGTGCTTGTTCTCAACAGATTGTAATCCCTCAACTGCATCATTTACAAAGTCATCATCATTCATTTGTTTTTCAAAAGCATGTCTCTCTGCCTCAGACATATGCTGGTTCAGGTATTTAAGCAATTCTTCCTGCTCAATATCCTTATTCAGATTTGATAATATATCCTTTAATCCGTCACTCATTTTGTAGCAATATATCCATTTGTAATTTCAAATTCCTTTTGCCATTTTGAATATGGCTTTTAACCTGCATCAGCGTATAGCCGGTTTCAATGGCTACCTGTTGGTAGCTTTTTTTTTCAAGATAAAACAAAGTTACACAAAGCTGTTGCTCCTTGTTAAGTTGCTTCAACACCTGTGCCATAAGATTTAATGAGTTCTCTTTTTGCAATGCCTCTTTCTTCTCTAAACCGTCCTGGGGTGAAGGCAATGTCTGTTCATTTATCTCAACGGTATACTTCCCCTTGTCACGCAGCTTCATCAGGCAATGATTTTTTGCAACCATATATAGCCAGCTTTTCACGTACTCTACCTTGTATTTATGCAACTCATTAATGGCCTTTAAAAAAACCTGCTGCACTGCATCCTTTGCCTCTTCTTCATTTTTTAAATATTTCATGCATACACCAAATAACAACATGGTATACCGGGGGAGCAATATTCCGAGCCATTCATTATTGCCATCATTATAAAAATGATGCAGTAGCTCTTTGTCATCTGTATGGTCGTGATTTCGAACGCTCAAAATGTAATTGATATTAGCCGGATCGCTAAAGATGAAAACATATCAAATTTCCACAGGCAGATTATTCTTTTATGTTGGTTTCCAAAGTTGCATGTTTCTCCGGAATGGCCTGCTGCTTTTTCTTGTCGAAGAATAAAAGCTTTATTGCAATGATGATCATGAAAATTGCAAAGATCTTTTTGATCGTTTCCTGTGATAATGTCAATGCTATCCTGCTTCCAAAATAACTTCCAAAAATAAATGCAGCGGAAATCACCAGCACTACCCGTACATCAATATATCCCTGCTTGTAATACTGTATCACCGCCAGGATCCCAACAGGTAATAACAGTATCCCCAGTGAAGTGCCCTGGGCCATTTTTTGTGAGAAACCGAGCAGGAAAACCAGTGCAGGTACGATTATTATGCCACCACCAACCCCAACGAGCCCACTGAGCATGCCAGCGGCTATTCCCACCAGGATGAGTATAATGATTGTCTGGATATCCATATTAAATTCCTGTTTATACATTTAAAAACCTGGTTTTCATGATGATCCGGCACACCTAAGCTACATCAATATAATTTTAAAATTTCACCCAGTTTCATTCCTAAGAATGCTGCTGCAATTCCGAAAATTACACTTAAACTGATATATAAGAATGCCAGGAAATATTTGCCATTTTGTAAAAGGGATAGATTTTCGAAACTAAATGCTGAAAATGTGGTGAAGCCACCGCAAATACCTATTACCAGGAATAGTTTCCAGCCTGGAAAAGAATCTCTGAAGCCCAGGCCGAATAGGAAACCGATAATGAGGCTACCGGTAATGTTTATTAAAAAAGTAGGTGTTGGAAAATCAGTGAAACTTATAAATAAGGAAACAGAATATCGTGCCATGCTTCCTATTCCACCTCCTAAGCCCACGATCAATAGGTTCTTAAGCATATCAGTCTATTGGTAGATTTCCGGATGAAATATATTTAAAATCGATCGACCATTCCTTATTCTTTCTAACCACCTTAATTTCCATTGGCTTGTTCATGTAAGAATTTGAATAGTTGATGATCGTTGTAGTATCATCAACGTCGAGATATTTGTTGATAGTGTAAGAAGCCGATTTGTAATTCTTTTTCTTTTCTGCAGGAAGCCTGTTAAAAAGTAGTTTGTATGATTCGAATAACTGCATGTTTGGCGTATCCTTTAATAACAGTGTTTCAGCTGTTTTAAAATCTCCGTTCAGGCTGGCACGGATGAAGGCCCTTCCCGTATCAAGTGCAGTTTCGGGCTTCTCCTTTTTGTCCTCACATGCTGCAAACAGCATCGTACATAACAATACAAGTGTTAGTTTTTCGAGCATTTTCATTCTGCATAAAGTTAAAGCAGTTTTATTAATGATGCAAAAAAAGCACGCAGGAGTCGGCGTGCTTTTCACTGCATTCACAGTATGATCAAAGCCTATGGCGTTTTATTTTTCTCTATTTCCTTGTTCACAGAATCTATTACATCCATCCCTCTGCCCATTCCTTCTTTTAATGAATCCAGGTTGATGTCTTTCAGCTTATCCATAACAGCACCCATGCTATCGGAAAGGTTTATGCCTTTTTCATTCATTTTGTCCATTCCCATTTCCATCATAGATGATTTATCCAAAGCAACCTTCCAGACACCATCTTCTTTTTTTAAAGTGTAATTCAATGTTTCTCCACTTGTTCTTTCTTTTACAGGTACTATGGCCTTATCTCCCTGGATCCTGGCTTCTGAAAACTGCATTCTTGTAATGTCAAAATTATTTCCTTTCTCATCTCCTTTATTACCCATTTTCATCATCATATCTATCAATGTCTTACTGTCTTTGGTTGCCAGATTTCGGGCACTTTCTACATCATTCTTTGAAAGTGCTTCAAAGAATTTAACCAAAACTGATTTAGGATCTCCGCTGTTCCCGGTTTTACAACCACTAAAGCAAACTGCAGATATCATCACTATGGCGAGGATAATTTTTATCATAAACACTTATTTAGGCACCAAAACTAAAAATTTATTTTGAGAATAGTCTTTATTTATAAACAAGATCAGCCTTTCTAACACACAACGGATGAAGGTAAAGATCATCAACTCCGATAAATTCAAAATCCTTAATATGGCTATGGTTAAAGATGAGTTTATTATCACTTGCTCTTCTCATAGTCTTATAAATAAACTCGGCGCAATACATTCGATCATTAGTTGTAAGGTCAAAGTCCATATCAAACATGATTGCGCTTTTATAAAATTTTTTCGCTTCTTCCACGAAGTTCTGTTGAATGCTATCCGGTACGCTAAATCTAAAAATTCCAAGGCGGATATTTCCAGAAGGTTCTGCGAATAGCTCAATTGGGTCGCGCCTTATTTTTTGATCAGGATTAAAATCGCCGCCAAGTGCATGATAAATAATGACAGTCCCGTTTTCTATACTTGCAATTCCACAATGAGAGAACGCCTGGTCACGTTGATTAAGGCTTCTGAAACTTTTGCTTGTGAAATCATTACCGCTTCGTGTAACCAGGTCTCCATTTTTTATTATTGGTATGATCTCCCTTATTTTCCTCCATGATCTTTCAATAAATGCCTGTTTATTTATAGAATCCTGCCTGGTCGGATAATATGTATCATAAGAAGGAGAGGTCCCACAACCAAAGACAAGAAATATAAATAATAAAATAAGGCAACCAGAAGGCCGCCTTATTATTGTTGTTAATCGTTTCACTAAAATACAGGACTACCTTTTTAAGCTTTCATTCATATGGTTTTCATCATCCTTGTTGTAAGCTTTAATGATCGCTTTTACAAGCTTATGACGTACAACATCCTCTTCATCCAGCTGTATGTGAGATATGCCATCAATATTCTGTAATATCCTGGCGGCTTTGAACAAACCGCTCTGCTGATTCTTTGGCAGATCGATCTGTGTCGGATCACCTGTTATGATCGCTTTTGCATTAGGCCCGATACGCGTTAAGAACATTTTGATCTGCAGGTCATTTGTATTTTGAGCTTCATCCAAAATGATAAATGCATTATCTAAGGTACGGCCACGCATATATGCAAGTGGTGCGATCTCAATGGTTCTCGTACTCATGTAATAACCAAGCTTATCTGCAGGGATCATGTCATCCAATGCATCATACAATGGCCTCAGGTATGGATCGATCTTTTCTTTAAGGTCTCCTGGCAAAAATCCCAGGCTTTCTCCTGCTTCGACAGCGGGCCTTGTAAGGATGATCTTTTTTACGAGTTTGTTCTTTAATGCTCTTACCGCCAATGCAACTGCAGTATAGGTTTTACCTGTGCCTGCAGGCCCGATAGCAAATACGATGTCGTTTTTATCACAGGCGTTTACCAAAAGCTTTTGATTAGCTGTTCTTGCCCGCACTGTTTTGCCATTTGGCCCGAATACCAACACATCATTCGGATTGCGGTCCATAAAGTTGTCAACTACCTTTTCATCATCTCCGCCAAGGATCTGATCAAAGTAATTCTCACTCATGTGACCATTGCGTTCTAAATATTGTACAAGGAGATCAATTTTTTCTTTGGCTTCCTCAATTTGTTCCGGGGCTCCGCTCAATTTTATCTGCGTGCCACGACTTAAAATTTTCAAAAGGGGGAATTTCTTTTTCAGAATGTCAAGCTTACCGTTGTTAACTCCAAAGAACTCGATAGGGTTTACAGTTTCGAGGTTAATAATTGTTTCTGTCAATGCTTTTCTGTTTTAGTACTTTGATCACTATAGAAAAAAGTAGGTTGGGGTGAAATTAAAATTGTTAGCTGTGCTTTTATTACCTTCTATTACCAATATTAATTATACTAACGTTTACATAGCGAAATTAATTATACACATCCAGAATAAATTCGGGGAAAAGTTAAAAAAAAAGTACCGGAACAACATTAACGTAGTGCAGTAAGTGAAGTTTTAAAACCTTGCCAATAATTTTAAATTCAGGAGTCTTGGTGTAAGCCTGTTTGGAATGGCATACGTTGCATTTGAAAAATCCTTGATCAATTGATAAGAGATCGTGTTGGGCCTGTCAATGATATTGAATACTTCAAGGCTTAGCCAGATATTATCAAACCCTTTGAAAGGGCTATGGCTTCTTCTTAATGATCTTTCACTTAACAACAAAGCACTGAACCCGAGATCTGCTCTTATATAAGGATCAATGATCAATGCATTGCGGAAGCGAACACTGTTTGGAATATTATACGACATGTTGCTACCGTAAAGCAAGTTGAGGTGAAACTTAAAATTTTTATTGGTTGATAAATAATCTTCCAGGTACAACCCGATCGTGATCAGCCGGTCGGTGGGTCTTCGGAGCCATCCCATATTTTTTTGGATACTGTCCGTTACAACCTGGTCAGTTGATTTTGGAGTGATGATCTCACCTGCAGCATTTTTGTATTGATAATAAATATCATTGTCAAGGTCTTCTTTGCTTCGCATGAAAGAAACACTCAGCCAGCTCTCAGAATCTTGTACCAATTCACCAAACAGGCGAAGTTCTAAACCTGCTGCATATGCTTTTGCATTGTTTGTTCCTAAGTATTTTATTTTTACGTTGTCGATATCATATGGTACAACGTCTCTCATGGATTTGTAATAAGCCTCAGAAGTCAATCTAAATGGCCTTTCACCGAAACCTTTGAAATTATAATCCATACCTGCAACAACCTGAATACTTTTCTGCGACTTTATATCAGTATCCAACGAGCCATCATATTTTCTTAACTCCCGGTAAAATGGGGGCTGATCATAAACTCCGGCAGCAATTTTAAAAACTACATCGTTCTTCCACCTTGGCTTCCAGCTTGCCTGCATCCTGGGACTTATTAATAATTCTTTGCTCAGGCTATTGTAATTATATCGTACTCCTGCCTGCAACGTAATATCGTTTTTTGTTTTTGATAAATGAATATTATCCTGGATATAACCGCTATATTTTTGAATCGTCAGATGTGCTGTGCTATTTTGAGAATTATATAATTGCAGGTTGGGAGAGTTGTATGGTAAAGAATAACCTGCAGAATCCTGGTATTCCCACTGCTTCAGCTTATCATCTATTATAGTTTGTTCGATACCGTTACCCCATTGAATAAAATGCCTGCCTTTTTCAAGGCTACCTTTATGGCTGGCATTCCATATTTTTATATCCAGTTGATTCCTTCCATAATTCTGGTAGTATCCGGCGCCCAGCGGGTTGATGATCTGGCCAAAAGTGCTGCTTGTATTGTCAAAATCCCTGTCACCAAATAAGTAGGCGCCGCCAATATCATAATTCTCTTTTTCAACATCTTTGAAACGGCTGATCATCCATTTCAACTTAAGGCTTTTATTAGGAGAATGAATAAGTGTTGCCCCGATCATACTTGTTGTGTACTTGTCTTTTTCCTGTCCTTCGAAATAAATATCCAATCCAAGGTTTGCCGTGAATAACGGTGAAAATACGGAAGATGTTTTCTTCACTGATTCAGGATAATATGTGAACCTGGATGCTGATAATATGCCCAATAATTCTAATTGTAGCTTTGAATTTAATTTATAAGTTACATATCCCTGCGCATCAGATGCAGAAGGCAGGTAAACGCCTTGAGTTGCCTGGTTACTTAACAGGTTTCTATTGCTTTTATTTCGGATGCCTGCCAGGTAAGTGATAGATCCTTTCTTTGCAGTGCCTTCCAAATGGAATCCTTGTTCAAGCAGGCTTAAATAAACGCTTCCTCCAAAATTTGATGGCTTCTTATATTGAATGTCTAATACACTGCTCATCTTGTCGCCATACCTGGATTGAAATCCTCCTGTATAAAAGTTTATATTCCTTGTGAGTTCCGGGTTTATTAAACTTAATCCTTCCTGTTGCCCAGAACTTACAAGGTATGGACGATATATCTCAAAATCATTTATATACACAAGGTTCTCATCGTAATTGCCGCCACGGACATTGTATTGTGATGTGAGCTCATTGTTACTGCCAACCAAAGTTTTGATCAGCGCTTCCACACCACCTGTAGTACTTGGAAGCGTAATGGCTGTTTTTGGGTTCACTTTGATGAGACTGTTCTCCCTTCTGTCCTTTTCATCCGAAATCACAACGGTTTCCAATGTTTTCCCGGAGCGGCTCATACGAATTGTTATGTTCTCGGTTTCGCCCGGACTTAAAAAAAAATTCTTTTGGACAGTTGCAAAACCAGTGTGTGTAAATACAAGTGCAAAAGATCTTTGTGCAGAAACGGTGATATTGAACCTGCCACTATCGTTTGAAGCAATTCCTTTATTTTTCCCCAGGATAGTGATGGTCACATTTGGAAGATCGTTTTCATTCTCATCAATGATATGACCGGTAACAACCGCTGGTTTGATCTGGGCAATAATAGTAAAGGGAATAAAAAAAAATAGAAGTAAAACCGGCATTCTCATTGGATGAAGATAAATATTTTTATGGTTTGAGAATTCCATTTTATTATTCAATTCTGATTATTTTTGATTGTAATGAAGTTTTGCAAAAAATATTTATGTTCTCTTTTTCTAATTCTGTTTATCTTATTTGGTTGCGAAAGCAATAAAAAACGGGATATAAATGGTAGCCTGCCTCCAATTGAAATTAATGATGAAAAGCTTGATTTTTCTTCGAAAGGTTTGGAAAACCTGAATGCATCTCATAAACTAACTGACATTGTTTCTCAATGCTGGAATAACAAGGAAGACGCCGAATTTGCAAAAGGATTAGATGCATCAAATATCGAAATTGTTTACCGGGGATATTGTTTATTCAGTGATGGTTCTATGGTGAAAGACCCAAGAGGTACAATGCAAACGGGAAGATGGGAGATCAATGACGAGGTTAAGCCAATGATTCTTACTTTTTCCTTAAATGCTGGGGAAACAGAGAAATACCAGCTTGCTTATCTTGCTCCGTATGAAATGAAGCTTGCGTTTTCTCAAAACGGTAAGAAAACGATACTGGATCTCAGTTCTGAAGCTTTAAGGTATGCAGACCCAAAAAAAGATCCATTCCATATTTCTAATAATAGTTGGCGGGTAAAGCCTGGTAAAGCAGAATCTGATGAAGAAATAAAACAACGCTTAAAAGATTGTATCCATTTTTATATTCTTTATTATGATCAAAAGATCAATGCGCATTCTGATGAGATCAGCTTTGTGGGATTGCCATCATGTTTTAAATGGTATGGCGGTGGCATCTTTCTTCAAAAACAAAATGAAATTCAGGATAAATGGGCAAACTGTTTTTATAATAAACAACAAGCGTTGAAGGCTTATCATATTGCGGACAGGTTATTAAGTGAAAAGTATAATTGGCCAAAGACAGGGAATTGGCTAATGAAAAACGTCGCCGTGTTAAGGCAAATGGAAGTAAAGATCAATGCGCTCTAAGGAATGTAAATAATTGTCAGCCTGAGCTTGTCAAACGTGGATCGTGTCTACGTCCTCGGCAAGCTCAGCCTGGAAACAGGTTTATAAAATATTTTTTAATTTTTCAATAGTCATTAACGGATCAGCAGATCTGAAAACACAATTTCCTGCAACAAGAACGTCAGCTCCCGCATTTATAATAACTGCAGCATTTTCTAAACTTACACCCCCATCCACCTCAATTTTTACAGGCAATGACCGTTCATTGATCATTTCTTTTAACTGCTTTATCTTATGAATAGTATGCGGAATAAATGATTGTCCCCCAAAACCCGGATTCACACTCATCATACACACCAGGTCAATATCGGCCAATATATCTTTCAATGACTCCACAGGCGTGTGGGGATTGATCGCAACGCCGGCCTGCATGCCAAGGCTTTTTATTTGCTGGATGTTGCGGTGTAAATGCTTACACGCTTCCATGTGCACCGTGAGATTATCTGCACCTGCATTTTTAAAAGCTTCAGCGAATTTCTCCGGTTCCCCGATCATCAAATGAACATCACAGAACTTGTTTGTTGTTTTACGAATGAATTCAATGATCATAGGCCCAAAGCTGATATTAGGTACAAATCTTCCATCCATAACATCCAGGTGGAACCAATCTGCCATGCTGTTATTGAGCATGTCGCAATCGCGTTGCAAATGTAAAAAGTCAGCAGATAAAAGTGAGGGAGCTATGAGTGCCATGGTTATAAATTTAATGAACAAGATACGGGATACCGGGTACCGGGTATTCACAATGTTTAATGATCGGCCTCAACCTAACAACCAATACCTATCCCTCCAACCTAATTTACTCCCAGCTTCGCCAATGCATCTTTGGCTTCAATATAATTCGGATCATATACAAGTGCATTCTGGTATGATAATATTGCATCTTGTTTCCTGTTAAGTTTTTCAAGGCATCTTCCACTGTAATAATATCCTTCTTCAAAATTATTCTGCAAAGTAAGGGCTTTATCAAGCACAGCAAGCGCTTCTTCATATTTGCCAAGGTCATAAAGTGCTATTGCCTTTTCCCGGTACGCATCCATAAATGTATAGCTTAATGAAATGCATTTGTCGAAAAATGAAATTGCTTTCAGCTTGTCATTTGTATAATTGTAATAAAGGCCTTTGATAAAATAAGATTCTTTATCGGCTTTGGCTTTATTTGCCATCAATAAAGCATCAGATAATTCCAATGCTTTTGGATTCTTCGTTTGTGCATACAATGTACCCAATGAAATGATATAACCCGGATCAGGAAAGAGTTCAATGGCATGTTCAAAAGCCTGGATTGACCCAAGCGTATCTCCATTTTCAAAAAGTAAAGTAGCCTTAATGTCCCACAGCCGGGGATTCAGGCTATCGAGTTGTATAGCATTATCGGTTTCCTTATTGGCATTATAATAATTTCCATTATCACGGAAATACTGGATCAGGTTCTCTTTTAATAAAAGTGAATCCGGATGCGCTGAAATATTATCCCTTAACCTTTTCTCTTCAGAGGCAGTATCACCGGCACTTATAACCTTGCCTGGATTATCTTCATTGCAGGAAAACAAGCAGATCATTAAAGCATAAATAAGGAATATCTTGGGCATCATATAAAAATTCAACGCAAAAATACTGTTTAGCAGAAATAGACCCTGACAATTTTTTGACAAATAAGATTTGTCATGAGATTATCTTTGCAGCTCAAATAAATTCATGAAATATATTCTTCCTTTAATTGCTTTATTCATTATAACATCAACCTTATTTAAGAACAGCAATCATTCTAATGTTGTTGTTGCAGGTTCTCCAACAGATACAATCCATTTCCCTGGCGAAATACATTTTAAAAATGTTCAGCAGTTAACCTTTGGAGGCGATAATGCAGAAGCATATTTCAGCTTTGATGGTAAATACCTGGCCTATCAAAAAACGAATACCAGGGAGGGCATTGCGTGTGACCAGATCTGGATGGGAAGGGTGCCAACAAATCCTAGCGAAAAGTTTACACCTAAATTGGTAAGTACAGGAAGCGGAAGAACAACATGTGCGTTTTTTTATCCGGATGGTAAGCATATTTTATATGCGTCTACACACCTCGGTAATAAGGATTGTCCGGCCGTACCAGACAGGAGTAAATATGGTAACAAATACATATGGGCAGTATATGAGGACTTCGATATTTTTAAAGCAGATACAAATGGTAACATTGTAAAGCAACTAACCCATACAAAAGGTTATGATGCCGAAGCAACTATTTCGCCCAAGGGAGACAAGATGATCTTTACTTCTATGAGAGATGGTGACCTTGATTTATACACAATGGACCTTGATGGAAATAATGTGAAGCGTATTACCAATACATTGGGATATGATGGCGGTGCCTGGTTTAGTCCGGATGGTAAAAAAATCATCTGGCGGGCCTCACGCCCAACAATAGAAGCAGAAGTAAGGGAATATAAAGAATTGATCGCTCAAAACCTGGTTGCTCCTACACATATGGAAGTCTGGATTGCGAATGCAGATGGCTCGGATGCAAAACAGGTCACTGATCTTGCACAGGCGAACTGGGCACCCAATTTCACTCCCGATGGGAACCATTTCATTTTTTGCAGCAACCATGAATATAAAAGAGGCTTCCCTTTTAATATGTACCTGTGTAACCTTGATGGAACCAATATGCAAAAAATTTCCCGCGATAAAGGCTTCGATGCATTCCCTATGTTTAGTCCAGATGGAAAGAAAATAGTTTTTAGCAGCAACAGGAATAATGGTGGCACGAGAGATACGAATTTGTTTATTGCGGATTGGGTAGAATAAGCCAGTTCAAAGTTCTTAGTTTATAGTTGACTATTTCCGATTTATAAAAGATGTCAATTCTTGGAAGCCATAACTATAAACTAAGAACCAGGAACTATTTTCATAATTCTATCACTTCACAATCCTTTATCTCTATCCCATCAATAATAAACCGGATCACCGTTCTCACCTTATGCCATCCTTGTTTGCCTGCTGCGCCGGGGTTCATGTGGAGGCAATCTAATTGATCATCATACATCACTTTTAAAATATGAGAATGCCCGCTAATAAATAATTTGGTACTTTTTTCGATTATCTCTTTTTTTACACCCGGGGCATATCGTTTCGGATATCCTCCAATATGCTGCATGAATACATTTACCCCTTCGCATGTAAAATGTTGTTTTTCGGGATATGTACTCCGGATATCAATTCCATCAATATTTCCATATACACCCCGGAAAGCCTTTGCTGCCGGCAAATATGTTTTTAAGCGATCTGCGATCTCCACGGTTCCAAAATCACCGCCATGCCAGATCTCATCACAATTTTTAAAGTGTTCAAATATAGTTTCATCCAGGAAATTATGGGTGTCCGATATTAAGCCGATCCTTGTCAATTGAAGTCAGATTAAATTGGTAAATTTGAATGAAAGATAATTAATCCTGTAATGCCGCTTTTTAGAAATTTTACATACCACATTGACAAACGTGCCTGGAAATATTATTTTCTAATGGTATCGTTATGTAAAGGAAATTAGGAACATACAAACTCATTCTTAATTCCTGATTATTAATTTTTAATTATTCAACATGCCACATTATCATAAAGCCGGTAATATCCCGCACAAGCGGCATACGCAGTTCCGTAAACCCGATGGAACTTTATATGCAGAACAGCTTTTTTCTACTGAAGGATTCTCAAACGATTATTCATTGCTTTATCATTC
>JBDSDG010000096.1:0-3596 GCA_039920685.1 Ferruginibacter sp. | reverse complement strand
CAGGTTACTGCCGCGGGTGTAGTTAAATTTATGGTTTCTGCCGTGAGTGGATTGCGTAAAGTTGCGGGACCGCTAACACCTCCTCCTATGATATAAATTTTTGTAGTTGCCGGTGATACAGTTGCATCAATCTGGATTACAGCAGTTCCTTCCTGCCGGTCTGGAAACTGTTCCTGGCCAAGATCAGTCCACGTACCTGAGGCAGTGCCTGTTAATGTGAGATATGCAGTTTGTGTCAATGCCATATTTGCTTGACTCCAGCCTGCTCTTGAATAAAATATTTGTCCTGAGGGAAGCAGGTGCAGGCTTGGATATAGCTCATTAAATACCCTTGTTGCGCCCAAAACAATCTGCCATGTATCAGTAACAGGATTATAGATTTCTATTTCATTAGCACCAGTACCCGAAGCAGCAAGAACACGTCCATCGGGCAGCGTAACTATAGTGGGATACCAGCGAGCCTGGTTCATGTCCTTCACCCTTGTCCAGGTTTCAGCAACCGGATCAAAAATATGGGTTGCCTTTAATGTGTTTTGCGGAGCTCCTCCTGCAATACATAATCTTCCATCCGCCATAAACGAATGTCCGCTACAGAAAAGGTCAACAGTATAAGTCTGCATGTTCATAGTGCCCGTAACAGGATCCCAAACCCTTGATTCGAGCGGATCGCCAACTTCTGCCGTGCCAGACCAAAGCAATACTTTTCCGGAATGCAATAATGCAGCATGAACAATAAATATGGGGGAGTCTGGCAACGCTGCCCAGCTTCCGGTTCCTGAATGTCTGCATGGATGTAAAGCCACATCTGGACAAACTTCCCCGGTTGCTTTTGGTAAATTAAATCCAAAGCATTTTTCCATTTTTTCAAATACATTTACTTGCTGTATTGCCCTAATAATGCCTGCCATACCATTCATCATATGCATTTCAACATGGCAATGAAAAAGAAAATCTCCCTGCAATTTTATCCTGCGGTAATTTTCATTCTCAGAATTTTCGTGTTGCCGCTCTTCGCTGTGCGTATTAATATCATGCTGATGTGTTTCAGGTTCTGAAGCGGCAGGTATAAGTCCTGCATTTGCAATTGTCCCTCCGTGCCCGCCATGAATCATTCCTGTAAATCCACCCTTAACAGGTATTTGTGTTTGTTTGCGTCCTACAGATTTACTGCAACCGCAATCTTCATGATCATGCCTGTGCTTTTCATGCTTGTGACAATCATCGTCTAACGGCAACAAAACCACCGGAGGAACAATGGTATCTACTACAAAACTCTCTGCAGGACCAAGGCTGCGGGTATCCATATTATCTTCACCCACACGGAAACGCTGCCCGTGCACATGAAAATTATGCCACTCAGAAGATAAGTCAAGATTAAAAACATACCAGCGGATGCGTTTACCTGTTTTAGCAACTATGGTAGGCGTGTTCCCAACAAATGATCTCCCGTTAATTGAGTGCGATTCCAAAGCATTACCGCCGGTATCCGTAACGGTATGTGACTGATTCCCCGCATGAAGCCAGGTTACTATGCATCCAATACCTACGGTTATATCGGCAGAATCAAATCTTCCGGGGCTATCTAAAATATTAATAGTTGCCGTCATTATGCCGATTGCAGTAACCCTTACTACACCATTCATGGGATGAAACTGGCAGTGATAATTAAAAGTGCCTTCTTCTGTAAATGTGTGGGTGAATGTATCTCCCGGGTTTAACGGACCACTGTCAAATTGAACGGCACCTTGTTTAGGCGTGAGTTTATGAAGAAAGATGGGCACTTCATAATCAGGCTTTGGACAATCAAAATCACGAACAATTATTCCACCAAAAAGCCCACGGTTTACTGCTTCTGTAATGTGCATATGGTGGTCATGAAACGGCCAGGCGCCAATGGCATCTTCATTCACATCGAATACATAACACCACGTTTGTCCCGGGCAAATTGCATCACTGCGGCGATCATGATGATCCTGAACACCGAACGGCCATGAGCCATCTGAATCTATTCCATAAATTAATCCATGAACATGAAAAGTATGAGGCTCGTCATCGGCATTACAAACATGAACAAATAACCGCTCACCAGGTGAAGCATACAAAACTGCACCGGGTATTCGTCTTTCCGCCTGGGGTTCATTAATGTCTGCTTTTATGATAGGGTCACTTTTGAGAATAGTACATTCACAATCTATATACTCGCGATAAACAACGGCATCCATTCTTCTTCGTTCTACTTCTGCGGCAGGAATAAGCGAATCCTCGTGGCCCATATTCCGCATACAATCCCGGCGGTACATATCGTGTTCAGCATCATCCGGCGCTACCGGGCTGTAAGCAGGAAGCTTTTCTATTTTCAAATAGATGTTGCGGCACCTGGTTATAGGAGTGCATTTCCTTTTTTTGTGGTGCTGGTGACAGCATGGATAATCATTGTCCTCATGATGATCCTGTTCGTGATCACTCCCATGTGTATGATGCGGGCCTGCAGGCAGATCTTTTGCAATGGCATGTGGTATTTCAACAACAATATATTGCAGGTTACCGGCATTCCAAACTATAGCATTAAGGGTATTATAAATTTCAACAGGAGTAGCCGGATGTTCAGGCTGCACAAAAATTTTCAGGTAAATGTCCGGACGCTTGTCAAACAAATCCCTGAAATCTTCAAATTGACTTACTATACGAAAGCTTCCATCACAATCTGTTATGCTCTCTCCCATAAGGTCATCATACAAAAGGTCTTTATCATAGGAACGAACAATAAGACCTTCAAGTCCTTCACCACTTTCCTTTTCCCGGACAATACCGGTAATTACAAATTCGGTTGGCATATAAGCTGAGTTTTAATTTAAAAATTTATTTAACTGGGAAAGCAAAACAGAAGTCAGTTAAGCCTTCATTATCCATGTGAAGATGGATGCAGGGTAGGAATAAAACTAAAGCCGGGAGTAAATGTACAATACTGTTTTGTTAATGTCAATAACTGGAAATTTTTTTATAAATATTCAATTGCAATATGGAGTATTACAGCTAAAAAAGTCTTTCGCTGGGACTAACTAATTAATGACAAACATCAGCATTTTTCCAGCGCCTGCAGAATATCATTTAAAATATCATCAACATATTCAAGCCCAACAGAAATGCGTATAAGCCCAGGCGTTATGTTTACTTTTAATCTTTCTTCTTCAGTAAGCTTACTATGCGTAGTGCTTGCAGGGTGAGATGCAATACTTCTTGAATCACCAAGATTGGCAGTGACGGTAAGCATTTCTAAACTATCTAAAAATTTTATTCCGCTTTCAAGGCCACCTTTCAATTCAAAGCAAACAATCCCTCCACCATTTTTCATTTGTTTCACTGCTATGCTATGTTGTGGATGGCTTCGCAAAAAGGGATATTTCAACCATGATATTTTTGTATGATTTTCCAATGCATTTGCAATGTGCAATGCATTTTTTGCATGACGTTCCATGCGCACATCAAGTGTTTCAAGGCTTTTGCTCAATACCCATGCGTTGAATGGAGATAATGATGGGCCTGTATTTCGGCAAAATAAATAAATATCATTAATTATTTTTTTATCACCTACGATC
>JBDSDG010000095.1:0-13512 GCA_039920685.1 Ferruginibacter sp. | reverse complement strand
AAAGATAAAAAATCAACTTGCAGCTTTTAAATTTTTTTTGAAAATCAAGTGCTATTTACTCTTAATTATAATGCCGGAAAGTAAAATGTTTTACACTTATTTTTGCATTTTCTGATATTAATAAATTACTAATATGGATGTTTTTGAGAAATTAGTTAAGGAGGGCGGGCCTCTTGGTCAGCATATGGACAGGGCACATGGATATTTTGCGTTCCCAAAACTAGAAGGTGAGCTAGGGCCACATATGAGTTTCCGCGGAAAAGATATGATCGTGTGGAGCCTTAACGACTATTTAGGATTAGTTAATAATCCTGACGTAAGAAAAGCAGATGCCATTGCTGCGGAAAAATATGGAATGGGCAACCCAATGGGTTCCCGTATGATGAGTGGCAATACACTGATGCATGAAGACCTGGAAAAAGTGATCAGTGAGTTTGTGAGCCGTGAAGACACGATGCTTTTAAATTTTGGTTACCAGGGAATCATGAGTTGTATAGATGCTCTTGTAAATCGCCGGGATGTGATCGTGTATGATGCAGAATGTCATGCCTGTATTGTAGATGGCATGAGGCTGCATATGGGTCAGACTTTTAAATATAAGCATAATGATATAGAAGACTGTGAAAAGCAACTGGCGAGGGCAGAAAAAATAGCGGAAAAAAATGGCGGTGGTATTTTAGTCATAACCGAAGGCGTATTTGGAATGGATGGCCAGCAGGGAAAACTTAAAGAGATAGTAGCTTTAAAAAAGAAATACGAGTTCCGTTTTTTGATTGATGACGCACATGGCTTTGGATATATGGGACCTAATGGCGCCGGTGCAGACAGTGCGCAGGATTGCCAGGGAGGAGTGGATCTTTATTTCAGCACATTTGTAAAAAGTATGGGAAGTATCGGTGCATTTATCAGTGGCCCGAAAAATGTTCTCAAATACCTGCGGTACAATACACGCAGCCAGATCTTCGCAAAGAGCCTGCCACTGCTGATCGTAGAAGGAATGCTGAAGCGTATGGAAATGGTAACTACCATGCCGGAATTAAGGGAAAAACTTTGGTACAATGTGAACAGGTTACAGGAAGGATTGAAGGATCGTGGTTTCGATATTGGTAACACAAATTCTCCAGTAACCCCGATCTATATGAAAGGCGATGTGCCGGAAGCCACATCCATGGTAATGGACCTGCGTGAGAATTATCACATCTTTTGTTCGATCGTAGTATACCCGGTAATTCCTAAAGGAATCATTATCTACCGGATCATACCAACCGCAGCACATAGTGATGAGGATATCGATGAAACACTCGAGGCCTTTGAAGCCGTCAAGAAAAAACTTGATTCCGGCGCTTATAAAGCTGTAGATATTCCGGATATGGCAGAAAAAGCATAATGTATGCCCGTCGATTATAAAATACCCGCACAAACACAAATAGGGCATGTACACCTAAAAGTTGCAAACCTACAAAGGTCGATCGATTTTTATTGTGAACTGCTGGGATTCGAAATAACAACCATGTATGGCACTGACGCAGCTTTTATTTCTGCCGGGGGCTACCACCATCACATCGGCCTGAATACATGGTATAGCAAAGATGGTAAGCCAGCACCTTTAAACAGTGCAGGCCTGTTTCATACTGCGATCCTGTATCCATCCAGGAAAGATCTTGCAACGATATACGACCGGCTAAGAAAAAAATTTTATCCATTCACTGGATTTGCTGATCATGGCGTTTCGGAAGCTTTATACCTGAATGATCCGGATGAAAATGGAGTTGAATTATATTGGGACAAACCAAAAGAACAATGGCCGAAGAATGAAGATGGCTCCCTGCTTATGTATACAAAAGCGCTTGACCTGGAAGACCTGATGAAAGAATTAGGATAACCGATATGCCTCCGATTCGCATAATCTTCCACGTTATATAAGGTTATCATTTGTACTTTAAATGCAAACTAATAATATTTGCATATAGCCCGTTCGTTCGGATATAATGACCATACTTTACCTCTATCATGTTCCAATGTGTTTTTCCAAACAACCCTGATGGTGGTGCCAATCGCATTCCCGCTCCAAAAAAATGGCTGCTGAACTTTGCCAGGTTATAATTGCTGCTATAGTACTGTTCAGTTTGTCCGTGTTGCCCGGTTTCTCCAAAGAAATCAATTGCTGATTGATGGTAAAACCTGTAAAAGGGTGTAAAAGAAAAGAATGAGGTTATTTTATAAGCTGTTTCCAGGTCTGCAGTATGTGCATTCAATCCCCAATCATCCTTATAAAAACGGTAACCGGAACGTATAACAATTTTATCCCCAAAAAAATAATTAGCCTTTATCGCCAACGGGACTTTAAAACGGGATGAAGGGAGTTTTTCAGTGCCAAGGGAATTGTCTTTAAAATAGATCCGGTGAAAAGGCATTCCTAAAAACCCTTCCTGGTAAATAAGGTCAGCCAATACCTCGAGATGCAATCGTGTATTTACGATCTTTGAAAGAGTGAAAGCAGTACTGATTGTATTCCGGTGTTTCCACGGATAGTCGTGTTGGTTATACGCCCCATATAATCCTCCTGTACTTTCGGTTCGCAATTCCACCGGTAAGATAATGGCCAGCTGGTCGAGATACAACTGCATCTTTGCCGTGAATTCACTGTTCTTATCTTTGGATTTTCTAGATAACCCTGCTCCTAAACCATATGATTGATAATCACTTTCCACGGAATAGGAAATATTGGTAAAAAGAGCGCTTCCTTTTGATTCATTTGTTACTGTGCGTGTGAGTGAAGGATATAAGCGCAGGTCCCTGGAAGATGCAGATGAAAGGCTATATGGATTAATATTATCCGACGATGCAGAAGTGTAATAGTCAATTCCAACACCGAGCTCAAGGTCCACTTTTTTCTTGTTCTTCTTATATCTTATAAGTTTCACTTCAAAATAATTGGAAACATCAGCAAGCTTTTCAGTCCCTATGCCGCCTGTAACAGCCGAATTGTTTCCATCCTGTTTATAATAGCTGCTTACAAAATTTACTTCTTCCAGCCTTAATTTCCTTTGCCGGTAGCCGGAAGAATCTTTTTCCTGTGAAAATCCATGAAAGAGGTTGATATATAATCCAACTACAACAAGACTGATTCGTTTCATGCTAAAATTTGGTGCAGGTTATTTTGGTATGGCAAATTTATCGAAATTTATTGTTGTGGTTTTTACCAATCAAAAATGATTGAATAACTCATTTTGAAGCATTACTTTCTTTGAATGGCCATTCCTTTTTAACTTTTGCCTTTCCAAGGTAAACAACGATCCCGGAGACCAGCACAATTAAAAAACTTGCCATGATCTTTAAGCCGGTCGCATAAAAAATAAACAGCCACATAATAATAACAAGTATTACCGGTAATGGATAGAGAGGCATTTTGTACGGTAAGTGGGTTGTGCCATTTCGTTTCCGCAGCAGGGCAACCCCAGCTGCCTGGCCAATGAATTGAACCATGATCCTCATTGCAAGAATTCCACTGATCACATCTCCCATCCTGAATAACAAACTAAATACAAGTGCGAACGATGCCAGGATCAAAAGCGAAACATAAGGGAAGTTCTTTGTTGGATGAATCCTTGCAAATATTTTAAAAAATGCGCCATCAATTGCAGCAGCATACGGAACACGGCTATATCCAAGCATTACTGCAAATAAGGAAGCCAGCGCAACCCATAAGATCATGACCGTGGCTACGATCGCTGCATTTCCACCATAAAGCCTTTCAATAAAAACGCTGACAACAAAGTTATTTTCACCACTGTCCTGCCATACTTTTATCTCCTGCCAGGGGATCACACTACCAACACTAATATTCATAGCCATGTATAGGATGGCTATTCCAATGACTGAAATGAACATGCTTTTTGGAATGATCTTGCCGGGATCACGGATTTCAGATCCTAGGTGACAAACATTGTAATATCCAAGGTAGCTGTAAATCGTTTTTACACATGCCTGCCCAAACATAAACGAGATCAGCATGGTCCAGTTAAATGAAGAAGGCAGATCTTTTAATGGCGTGAGAAAATTCCCATTGCTGATACCGCCAAAGATGATCCACCCGAGTGTTCCTATAACACCGATCCACAAAAGCACTCCAATCTTTCCAATGCTATCGATCTTCCTGTAAAGTAAAAAAGTGATAAAAAGAATAACAAGTCCTGATAAAGTTTTCTGCTGCCATACTTCTAACGGTACAAGATAAACGAAGTATTGGGCAAAGCCAATTGCCGCTGACGCTGCTACCAAGGGTGCCTGGATAATAGTTTGCCAGACATATAAGAAGCTCATCATTTTACCGGCACCATTCTTCCCATATGCTTCCTTTAAAAAATTATAGCTGCCGCCGGCCATTGGGTATGCTGCACCCAGTTCACTCCAGATCATTGCATCAACAAGGGATAATATTGCGCCTGCGATCCAGGCATACAAGTACATTCCGCCAATAAGCCCAATTACAATAGGAAGGCTTATGAATGGGCCAATGCCTACCATATCGATCATATTGAGGACTGTTGACTGAAACAGGCCTAATCGACGGTTTAGGGAAGAAACAGGAGAAGACATGAATGCAAGATACGAAGCATGATAATGGGGATACCGGATACGAATACTGGGGAGATGAGGAATCCTAACAACTACCTATAACCAGTTAGTCCAAGCGTTTTCAAAAAGAATTTAATATCCCGCTACTGCCATCAACTTTCCTATCACCATTCCTTTCTCAAATTCTTGTTGAATTCAATAAAGGTTTGATTTACCTGAGCACCTTCTCCAAAATATTTAAGCGGAGCTTCCAGTTCTTTTGGATTCATATAACCGGATAAAGGCGCTGGCCTTGCATCAATAGCAGATAAAAAAACCGTGGTGGGAAATTCCATTCTTCCGAATAAAAGATATTCCGCTAACCCATTGTTCTTATTTTGGGGATCGTAGCCGTATTTTATATTATTGAAAAGTAAACTGTCCCTGGATTCTGCGTCTAATTTTACCGCATAATAATGCTCGTTTATATAATCAGCCACTTTTTGATTTCCAAAGGTCTTCCTGTCCATTTCCTTACACCACCCGCACCAATCTGTATATACATCCAACAAGATCGGTTTTGGATTTTTGCTATACAATTCATTCAATTTCGGGATACTGATCCAATTGATCTTGTCACCAGGTGGTTGAAACGACATCATACTAATAATTCCAAATACTATAAATAGACGTATAAACTTTTGCATTAATAATTTGTTAGTAGCTTAGATAAACAAAACGGAAAAATAATGCAAAAAATTGTGGTAGCCATCACAGGAGCCAGCGGATCTATATATGCGAACCAATTATTAACAAAGCTGTTGCGGATAAAAGATCAGTGGAACGAGTTGTCTGTAGTAATGACAGAAAATGCAAAGCAGGTATGGGAAACGGAACTGGGGAATAGTGCATACAAATTTCCAAGCGTTAAGTATTTTGATCAACAGGAATTCACGGCTCCCTTTGCTTCAGGCTCCGGACAATATAACACAATGATCATCATTCCATGCAGTATGGGCACATTGGGAAGGATCGCTTCAGGCATTTCCAATGATCTTATTTCAAGGGCAGCAGATGTCATCTTAAAGGAAAGACGGAAATTGATCTGCGTAATAAGGGACACACCTTATAACCTGGTGCATATAAAAAACATGGAGACAGTAACGCTATCTGGCGGGATCATTTGCCCGGCAACACCTTCGTTTTATAGCAGGCCCACCACTATTGAAGAAGTGGCAGCCACGGTAGTGGACCGGGTTTTGGACCTCGCAGGACTAACTGTAAAAACGTTTCGATGGAATACATCGGAATAAACACACGACCTTGCATAAAAAAGCTTCAATAATGAGGCTTTAGATTTTTCCCTTTTTCATTTATTATCGCAGGTCCACCACTTCTACTCCAGGATATAGCTTTGCATCAAATACGAATGTTGGGTCTGGAATATTCACATTCGTCTTCATATTACTTACGCTGTATGTATACCTATTACCGGTCTTTTCAAAAACTTTTGTGGTATTGATTGCAGCTTTATATACATACAAAAGCACCTTATGAAATGCCTTTGTTTTATCAATCGGTGTTAATTCAACTTCCTGCATTGGCTTACCATTCACAGGCACGCTGCCGTTCAGTTTGTATAGAAAATCCTTATCGTAAAAATTCGTAAATAATTTTTGTGGTGTAATGGAATTTGCAGATGGATCAATTTTATTTATGGTTACTTCTTTGGAAGCTTTATCATATGTCCAGATATTGTTACCGTCACAATAGATCTCCTGTCCTGTTACGCTGATACGATACCTTGTCCCTTTCATATAAACAGTCCCGGTCTTATTACCAAGACTTTTACCAGAAGCGTTATCGATCTTTAAATTGAATTTTGCCTGCACAGATTTATAGGTCTTAAATTTTGCACTTACGCCATCCAGCACTTTCTTAGCCTCTGGGTCACTGTTCCCCATACCTGCCGGTGCTTGTGCATTTACACCGGTTATTAGGATAAGCATTAAAATCAAGCTATTGTATATTTCTTTCATGGTGGTATTTTTCTGTAAACTGATTCCGGTTTTGTGCGAAGATAGGCAATAGACCTATCTCGACCATGAGGGTTTAAGTTTTAGCACACAACAAACTGTTAATGTGCCGGAATCGTCAAAATAAATAAAATTTCAGCCCGTTATCCGTAAAAGAATTTATATTTTGCATCAACTTCAACACTTTATTTCTGCTCACTCAATTATTGAATTTCTATTCATTTTTTAATTAATTAAAATGACAGCAAGAAATATTTCCATTTCTCAGAGGGAATCCTATACACCTTCCCAATTCACAGAATTTTTATGGTGGCTTTCAACAGCCGAAAAAGAGATATTGATCGATTCCGTAGTTGATCGCAACAGGTATCGTATCATAGGCATGACGGTACTGGCTACATGGATGTTTGCAACTTTTACCTGGACGTATTTCTTTACAACCGTTACAGGTTCCCTCCTGATCTCGATCTTCCTTGGCTTATTCCTGGGATTCATTATTCTCACCATTGACAGGGCATTGATGAAGGGTATTACGAAATTCAACAAAAGAAAATTCGGCCACCTTTTGTTCCGGGGAATCTTAGCTCTAACAATAGGTACATTCATGGCACAACCTGCAGTGCTATATATGTTCGACAAAGAAATAAAATTGTAGGAATCGCTCGACAATGAAAAAAAGAAACAACAAAAGAGGCAGGAGTTAGATATGCTGTATAAGAACCAAAAACAAAACCTGGTGAATGAACAAATGAGTTTAAAAAAGGATCTGTCCGCAAGGTATGATGAGGTTAATAAAGCAAGAGAAAATTTTTTAGAGGAATCTGACGGCAGCGGTGGTACTGGCAGGATCGGTCTTAAGGATATTGCTATTGCTAAACGGAATGAATATCAAAAGCTAGATGCTGATTACCAAAGTTATCTTCTGAAGAATCAGCCAAAACTTGATAGTATTGATGCGTCTATAAAAACACTTGAAGCCAACATAAAAAATAGTGAAGCCGAATTTGAAAAATATTTCAATGATGGTTTTCTTACAAGGATCGAAGCCTTAAATAATATTATTAAAAATAATGAGGCGCTGCAGTTTCGTTACTACCTGATCGTATTTATATTAATGCTTATTGAGTTAATGCCGGTGATCGCAAAAACCATGTTGCCTTCCGGGAGTTATGATGAAAAAGTAATGCTCCGGGAAGAAATGGAAATAGATGTTGCCCATACTAATATGCGGAATGAACAAAAATTAAAAGAACTTTACAATCAAATGGCTTTTACCAATGATGCTGATGCCATCCGGTCTTTCTTCGACTTAACAAAAAATGACAGGAGTGAAAAGATGAAAGTTTTTAGCCTAAAATGGAAAGAACAGGATCATGATACATTTGATGGGTTGTGGGAAAAAATTAAAAAAGAGATCCTTACAAAACAGGAAAACTAATTCACCAATTTGGAAATGTGGAGATGTGGAAATGGTCAACCATAAATAAATTTCAGTCAACCATAATGCACTTCTTCTCACCAGCACATAAGCACATTAGTTCATTTCCAAATTACTCATATCTTTTGTTATTTTTGCCGCCCACACGATGGTCAGTGCCGTCGTTTGTTCATGAATGGCTAAAGCTGTCGGCGAAACTCCTTTAATGCAACAACACAATGCCATCAAGGCCAAATACCCTGATGCAATATTGCTTTTCAGGGTTGGGGATTTTTATGAAACGTTTGGACAAGATGCCATTATAAGTTCCCAGGTGCTGGGTATAACACTTACGAAAAGGAACAATGGAAATGCTGCATCTGCGGAACTTGCAGGTTTCCCGCACCACGCCCTTGAAACTTATTTACACAAGCTTGTTAAAGCAGGCTACAGGGTAGCAATTTGTGACCAGCTTGAAGATCCAAAAGCAGCAAAAGGAATTGTAAAACGTGGCGTAACTGAATTGGTGACCCCGGGCGTAGCAACGAACGATAAATTATTAGAGCACAACAGCAATAACTTTTTGGCAGCATTGCATTTTAATGATGCAACCCAAAAGATCGGCATTGCATTTTTGGATATTTCTACCGGTGAATTCTTTATTGCTGAAGGAGACAAAGAATATTCAGATAAATTATTGCAAAGCCTGCAACCTGCAGAGGTGATCTTCCAACGCAATAAACAAAAAACATTCAAAGAATTTTTTGGTAATTCTTTTTTCACGTACACTTTGGAAGAATGGATCTTCGCTGAGGCCTATGCAACAGAAAACCTGTTGAAACATTTTGGAACCCATAGCCTGAAGGGATTTGGCGTTGAAGGCTTAACTGATGGTATCATTGCTTGCGGTGCGATCCTTCATTACCTCAAGGATACAGAGCATCCCAATTTACAACACATCACCTCACTTCAAAGGATCAACAAGGATGATCATTTGTGGATGGACAGGTTTACCATTCGCAATTTAGAACTGATCAGTAATTATGATAACAGCCACACACTTTTAAAAACGATCAACAACACGGTTTCTCCGATGGGTGCCAGGCTTATGAAGCGTTGGATGCTCATGCCATTGAATGATATTCTTCCAATTAATGAACGACTTACCGCTGTTGAATATTTAATAAAGGAAACGGATATCCGAAATAAAATAAGCCAGCATATTAAACAGGCTGGTGATGTAGAGAGGCTCGCAAGCAAGGTGCCATTAAAAAAAATAAATCCACGCGAAGTGTTGCAAGTGGCAAGGGGACTGCAACAAACTGAAGCAATCAAAATGATCTGCGCTGCTTCGTCAAATGAATATTTGAAAAGATTGGGAGATTCGCTAAACAGCTGCAATTATATCCTTGAAAAAATTTTTAAGGAAATAAATGAGAATCCTCCCATTGCCGCCAGTAAAGGAGGATTGATCGCTACTGGAATTGATCCTGAATTAGATGAACTGAGAATTATCGCCAGTGGCGGAAAAAATTACCTGCTGGAACTGCAACAAAAAGAAGCAGCAATTACCGGGATCTCTTCATTAAAAATAAGCTTCAACAATGTTTTTGGATATTATCTTGAAGTAACAAATCTCCATAAAAGCAAGGTGCCGGAAACATGGATCAGGAAACAAACGCTTGCGAATGCCGAACGATATATCACACCAGAATTAAAAGTATATGAAGAGAAGATCATAGGTGCAGAAGATAAGATCTGCCTGATCGAGCAACAGCTTTTCCAGGAATTGCTAAATGAACTACAGGATTATATAGCACCGATGCAGGTGAACGGGCATGTAATGGCAGTATTGGATTGCCTTGGTTGTTTTGCGAACAATGCATCGCATTACAATTACAAAAAACCGGTGCTTCACAATGGAGATGAAATGGAATTGAAAGATAGCAGGCATCCTGTTATTGAGCGGCATCTTCCTGTAGGAGAAAGTTATATATCAAATGATATCTGTCTGGATGCAACAGGTCAGCAGATCATTATATTGACAGGGCCGAATATGAGTGGTAAAAGTGCCATTCTCCGGCAAACAGCGCTTATTACTTTGATGGCACACATGGGAAGTTTTGTCCCTGTTTCATCTGCAAGAATTCCTTTGACTGATAAAATTTTCACCCGGGTTGGTGCTTCGGATAACCTTAGTGGTGGTGAAAGTACATTCATGGTGGAAATGAATGAAACAGCCAGCATTATAAACAACCTTACCCCAAGAAGCCTGATCCTGCTAGACGAGATCGGAAGAGGAACTTCTACCTATGACGGGATATCTATTGCATGGAGTATTGCTGAATTTCTGCACCAGTCACCACATGCGCCAAAAACTTTGTTTGCCACGCATTACCATGAACTAAATGAACTGGAAAACAAATTCGGGCGGATAAAAAATTATCATATCACAAATAAAGAAACGGGCAATAAGATCATCTTCCTCCGTAAGCTTGCTCCTGGCGGAAGTAAACACAGTTTTGGAATTCATGTTGCACGAATGGCCGGAATGCCTCCATCACTTATTGATAGAGCAAATGAGATCCTGCTGCAATTAGAAAAAAGTCGCGACAGTGGCCAGGGTGTAAGTCCGGAAACCATGAAACAGCTTACTCTACCAAAAATGCAGCTCAGTATTTTCGATGCCCATTCAGCAACATTCGAACAAATTAGATCACTGCTGGAAACGGTAGATGTGAACAGGCTCACTCCTGTAGAAGCACTTTTAAAACTGCAGGAAGTAAAAAGCATGATCAAGTAAACAATATTTACGTGTTAAAACTATGGCAACACTTGCAGCATAAAAATATTTCCGGTGGTCTTTAAATATCTTTACGTTGCAATATGAGGAGATATTTACTAATAATAACTGTTTTAGTTTTCATTTTAATCCGAACATCGTTTGCCCAGACCTGTACTTCGTTGGGGCAAAATCCTGAAACCGCATTTCCTGTTTGTGGCACAACGGTATTTGACCAGGGCAGTGTTGCAATATGCGGTACACGTGTAATTCCTACTCAATGTCCCAGCACCGCTGGTAACGTATTCACAGACAAAAATCCTTACTGGTATAAATTTACATGCTTTGCGGGTGGAACTCTTGCCTTTAAAATCACCCCGATCAATCTCGGTGATGATTATGATTGGCAATTATTTGATGTGACGGGTCGCAATCCTGGAGATGTATATACCAACGGCTCATTATTTGTCGCATGTAACTGGAGCGCCGAAGGCGGTGAAACAGGAGCCTCTTCAGCAGGCACATCACTTGTAAGATGCGAAGGCCCTGGAATCCCATTGTTCAGTTCAATGCCAACACTTATTACCGGGCATAATTATTTATTATTGGTAAGCCATTTCACGGATTCCCAGGTTGGCTATTCACTTTCATTTGGCGGCGGTACAGCAGACATAACAGATCCTATCCCACCACACATGGTTTCTGCAATGTCAAACTGCGATGGTACACGCATGACGATTAAGCTGAACAAAAAAATGAAATGCAATAGCCTTGCCGCTAACGGTTCCGACTTCACCATTAATTCAGGAGTGAGTGCTATTACCGCTGCGATTGGAAGTGGTTGCACGAATGGTTTTGATATGGATTCTGTAACCATATCATTAAGTAATCCATTACCACCGGGGAATTATATAATTACGATAAATAATGGTACTGATGGAAATACACTGCTAGATAACTGTAACAGAAATATTCCTGCGAATGAAACAGTTCCACTTACTATTTTTCCCATTGCACCAACGCCAATGGATAGTCTCACAAAACCTGGTTGTGCTCCGCAGACATTGCAGCTGGTATTTAAAAAGCCGATCCGGTGTAGTTCAATCGCTGCAGACGGATCTGATTTTTCGGTGATCGGAAGTTACCCGGTTACTGTAACCGGTGCTACTGGTAACTGTGGTAACGGTCGTGCGTTAACGATCCTGGTACAGTTATCGCTGCCACTCCAGGTTGCAGGAAACTTCATTATTCGATTAAACATCGGGAGCGATGGAAATACCCTGGTAGATGAATGTAGCCAGGAAACTGCAGCCGGCTCTTCATTACCATTTACGATCAGGGATACTGTAAATGCTGATTTTACATACACAATCAATTATGGCTGCCAGGAAAACATTGTTCAGTATAACCACAATGTCTTTAACCAGGTAAACAGCTGGCAATGGGACTTTGGCGCTCTTGGAACCAGCCAGCTGGAAGATCCGCAGATCACTTATATAAATTTTGAAGATAAACCGGTAACACTCATCGTTTCTAATGGAGTTTGCACGGATACTTCCAGCCGCACGATTACATTCGACAATTATATTGATGCAAGATTCGAGGTAACCTCATTTGTTTGCCCTGGCGATAAAGCTGTTATCAGGAATAATACAGTTGGAAATATCACCAATTGGATGTGGGATCTCGGCAACGGCACCACCAATGTGAAAGATCCACCTCCCCAGGTTTATCCGGTAAACACTAACACCTATAATACTATCATCAGGCTATATGCAACCAATAATTATGGTTGTACCGATAGCACTTTTCAGTTTGTTAAGGTCATCAATAACTGTTACATCGCTGTCCCTTCTGCGTTTACGCCTAATGGTGATGGGTTGAACGATTACCTGTATCCTTTAAATGCATATAAAGCCAGGAATCTGAGCTTTAGCATATATAACAGGTTTGGACAGCAATTGTTCTATACCTCAGACTGGACACATAAATGGAATGGTACTTTTAAAGGCCAGGGCGCAGACCCCGGCTCATATGTGTGGATTCTTACCTATACAAACATAGAAACGGGTAAACGGATCGAGCAAAAAGGTACAACTGTTCTTATTCGATAATAGCTTTTACAAACGAACCTGCTGTGAATCAAATTATCGATCAGGCAAATCTCCAAATTGGTTAGTTTTACAACAAATTTTTTATCATGGGGCACAAACCCGTTTACTACGGTGAATATTTACAATTAGACAAGATTATTGAGGCACAGAAACCGGTCAGCTTTGAAGACGGCAAGGAAAAGGCACACGATGAGATGCTCTTCATTATCATTCACCAGGCATATGAATTGTGGTTTAAACAGGTTTTATTCGAGGTAAGTTCTGTCCTGGAGATCATGAATAAACCCTCTATTAATGATAACTCACCGGAACTTCAAACGATCGTTCACCGGATGCAAAGGATTGTGACAATTCTAAAAGTATTGGTTCACCAGATAGATATTTTAGAAACGATGACCCCGATGGATTTTCTTGATTTCAGGGACATGCTCCGACCGGCATCCGGGTTCCAAAGCTGGCAGTTCAAAAAACTTGAAGCCAGGTTGGGATTAAAATTTGAACAACGGCATGGGCAACAATATTATGTCTCCCAATTAAATCAAAAAGACCTGGACATTATTAAGGACGCAGAGTCTGGCCCTTCTGTTATTCAGCTTGTAAATAAAT
>JBDSDG010000094.1:0-2778 GCA_039920685.1 Ferruginibacter sp. | reverse complement strand
TTGACCGGTTAAATCCAACCACCCGAACTGTTCCATCTTTATTTAATAACCACTCCAGCGATATATCCGGTGTTAAGAGCCCTTTTCTTTGCACCTGGGCGATCACAGAATTATTATAATCGAGGTTACCTCCGAGGAGGATGATCAGGCGGCTGCTCAAAAGGATCTGGAGGCCGGCCCTAACGTTAGCCTGTAGTTGTGTTGCACTTTGTTGCAGGTTCACCGTAGGATTGATATCGATATAAGTTGATATAACACCATTCGTTGCTTTTGAAAGTTGCTTGTTGAAAACGTTTGTCAGCCAGCCGCTGATAACACCTCCAATCGTACTGGTTGCAAGTGTTATCGTGTTTCCCTGTGACAAAAAGTTTTTATCAGGAGCGATGAACGAATTAAATAACAGAAGGCTTGCAACTTGTTTGTTCATCTCGTTCTGGTCATTCTTAAAATCTTCCAGCTTTTTTTGAATAACATAATCCCGGCTTGCATCGCTTCTCTCCGGGAGACGAAATTCAAAGGCGATCAATGGTTTTTGAAGCACCCCTGTTAAATGAGAGATGATGGTTACATCTTCTTTTTGGCTAAAACTCGATGTAGAACTACTGCCAAAACCTTTCAGGCTGCTGATGTCAACATTTTTAGCGAGATATTCGGCAAGAAGATCTATTTGCGCCTGCATCGGATCACCATTCCAGGTAATGCTACCACGGTTAAGGGTAAACGGTTTTTTCAAAAAGGTTTGAAAATTAAAAGTGTATTCCCCCTCGGTGATATCGTACCTGCCCCTGATACTCAAAGGCTCTTTATTTCCAACCCGGATATTTAACAGGCCGCTACCCTGGCCCTTTATGATATCCCCGGTCTCCTCATCCAATATCACATCTATTTTGCAGCCAGGGTTAGCAGTCAGGTTCATGTTCACCACTATATTGGTCGATTCATTGGCTTTAATTGAATCTGCCATCAGTGATCCAAACTGTATAAATTCTATATAATCAACTGTATTGCTTTCTTTGGTGCTGCCGGTTGGCAAATAAATATGACTGCTGTCGAATATGCTTGGCTCCCCCTCAATATTCATTATTAGATTGGTAACCGGGCCATTCAATGTCATCAGTGCACTTCCTTTTACGTTTCCATAAAACTGGCTATTATCTTTTTTTGTAGTATTCAACACCAGCATTTTGGCGGTTTCAAATCTTACGTTATCAAACGAAAAATCCTGGAAAAAACGATGGTACATTTTTCCACTCACGCTTCCTTCATTATTCAAGGTATCCCGGAGTTTCATGGATCCAAGGTCGATCTCATCCTTTCTGAATGCGATCGTTTCATTTTTGAACAGGTACTTACATTGCGTATACGCGATCTTTAAGGAGCCATCCTCCACGGTTACATCGCCTGTTATATATTTATGTACGGCACTGCCCGTTATTTTCAGATTGCTTTGTGCAAAACCATCCATCTCGCTGAAAATACTTCCCAGGTAAGGTTGTAATAAATTTATGTTGATACGGCCAGCATATATATTTATATCTACCTGGTTCCCTACTGAATCTTTGTAATTATATGCACCGTCGATATTGAATACGTAATCTTTCTCATTTGCATCAACTTTAAATTTTACTGCACCGGTAACCGTATTGGCGCTTGCATCAATGTTCGTTTTGCCGATGTATTTATTCTCTAATGAAAAACTATCAGCCGTTCCCTTGAACTCTATTCCAAATTTTCCAAAAGGGTCTCTAACCGTTGCAGTGCCCGTCAATAGTCCTTTTACGGAAGGCCTGCTGAAAGCGAAGGCGGCAAAGTCTTCGATATTCAGGTTCTGTAATTTAGCTACAATGTGCGTTTCATCTGTAACATCATCCAGTTCTGTTGATATAATTATTTGCTGATCTTCATGCACAAACTTTATCTCACTGGCATCGATAAATCTTCTTCTCACCGTTAATTGCCCATCTTTTTCCAATTGCCATTTTTTATCGTTGACAATGAAGGAAGAAGGGTAGAAGTGCACCTTTATTCCGTCTGAAAGTGTTTGTATGCTTGCATTTAATTCGGCATCATTCAGTGTTTTTCCCGCACTTGTTTTTAAATGAATAACTGATACATCATTGTTTGCGGTCAATTGTAATTTTGTTCCCGGGAAATGAAGGCTGTCTGAAATGATCACGTCATCAACAGCAACATCGGTCCGCAGCGTATCCCGGTTGCCGTTACCCTTCAGATCTATGTTCTCAAATCTCTTATCATCAAAAACAAATTCAGGGATCACAGCATTTATCTTAAGATCAGAATTTGCAAGATTGAGGCTGCCATTTATTGAAGAATTATTTAGTCCGCCCAATCTTTTATCGATCAGCCTGATATATTCACTTACATCCCTTGTTTTAATAGCAAAAGTAAAATCCTGGTTGATTACCGCATACCGTGGCGCTTGTATATAAGCGGGGTAATACCGGTTGAGAAATATCTTAAATGCATCCGGCAATTGCATAATGCTGAACTTACCATTTATCTCTGCGTCAACCTGGTTTGATTGAAGCGTTAAGGATTTACTGCCATCGGGGGTAAGGAATGAGGCCAGCGTGAGTGAATCAAAAGAAAGCATTGTTGTATCATGCTTCAGGCTGGCATTGTAAACCCTGGCAGTGCCAAGAAAATTGTCAATATTGTTTCCTGTAAAATTGAGGCTGAACAATCCTTTCAATTCAATATTATCATTGCTGAAATGCAGGTTCTTCAAATTTATATGCTGGAGATCAGCGTCAAGAT